>JALYNC010000046.1 GCA_030773415.1 Actinomycetota bacterium | reverse complement strand
CTGCTGCTGCCCCTGGTGTCCCTGGCCGCGCGCCGTCGCGCTCTGCAGTGGGGCGGCGGCACCGTTGAGGTCTCACTGCGGCGCAAGCCGGCCGAGCCGGGAGCCGGGGGTGCTCGGTGTCGGCCGGTTCACCGGCGACGACCTGGCTGGCCTCGCCGCTCCAGATCTCGCGCTCGACCGACACCAGCTCGACGTGCAGCTCCGCCACTTCAGCTCCTCATCGGGGGACGACGGCAGACCCGTCTGCGCTGGACTCTACCGGCGCCACCGGTCCGCGCCGTCGCCGGGACGGGGGCTCCGACACGCGCGACGGCCGGGTCTCCCGTGAGGGAGGCCCGGCCGTCGGACGATCGGCGGTGCGGTGTCAGGAGCCCAGCTTCTTGGCGTTCTCCTCGACGTCCTCGATGCCGCCGCAGAGGAAGAAGGCCTGCTCGGGGATGTGGTCGTAGTCGCCCTCGGTGAGCTTCTTGAACGACGCGATCGTCTCCTCGAGCGGCACGAACTTGCCCGGCTGGCCGGTGAAGGCCTCAGCGACGAAGAACGGCTGGGACAGGAAGCGCTGGATCCGCCGGGCGCGCCCGACGAGCACCTTGTCCTCCTCGGACAGCTCATCGATACCGAGAATCGCGATGATGTCCTGCAGGTCCTTGTATCGCTGCAGGACCTCCTGCACCCGCCGGGCCACGTCGTAGTGCTCCTGACCGACGTAGCGCGGGTCGAGGATGCGCGACGTCGAGTCGAGCGGGTCCACGGCCGGGTAGATGCCGAGCTCGGAGATGGCACGTGAGAGCACCGTGGTGGCGTCCAGGTGCGCGAAGGTGGTGTGCGGCGCCGGGTCGGTGATGTCGTCCGCGGGAACGTAGATGGCCTGCAGCGAGGTGATGGAGTGACCCCGGGTCGAGGTGATGCGCTCCTGCAGCTCACCCATCTCGTCGGCCAGCGTGGGCTGGTAGCCGACCGCCGACGGCATGCGGCCGAGCAGCGTGGAGACCTCGGAGCCGGCCTGTGTGAAGCGGAAGATGTTGTCGATGAACAGCAGCACGTCCTGCTTCTGGACGTCGCGGAAGTACTCCGCCATTGTGAGCGCCGCCAGGGCGACGCGAAGTCGGGTGCCGGGCGGCTCGTCCATCTGACCGAAGACCAGCGCGGTCTTGTCGATGACGCCGGACTCCGTCATCTCACCGAACAGGTCGTTGCCCTCGCGGGTGCGCTCACCGACGCCGGCGAACACCGACACACCACCGAAGTTCTCGGCGACGCGGTAGATCATCTCCTGGATGACGACGGTCTTGCCGACACCGGCCCCGCCGAACATGCCGATCTTGCCGCCCTGGACGTACGGGGCCAGCAGATCGATGACCTTGATGCCGGTGGTGAACATCTCGGTCTTGCTCTCGAGCTGGTCGTACGCCGGCGCGCTGCGGTGGATCGGCCAGTACGTGTCGGCGTCCACCGACGCCACGTCCAGTGGCTGGCCAAGGGTGTTGAACACGTGACCCTTGGTGGCGTCACCGACCGGCACCATGATCGGGCTGCCGGTGTCCACGACGGCCGTGCCGCGGACGAGGCCGTCGGTCGGCTGCATCGACACGGCGCGGACCATGTTGTCGCCGATGTGCTGCGCGACCTCCAGGGTCAACCTCACGGAGTCACCGCCAAGCGTGCGCTCCACGTGCAGCGCGTGGTGAATCGCCGGGAGCTGCTCGGGAGCGAACTCGACGTCGACGACCGGTCCGATGACGCGCACGACGCGCCCCGTGTTGCCGCCGGCCGACCCGGCCGGACGCTCTGCCACCAGGGGGGTGCTCATGACTACTCACTTCCCGTCTTCGACAGCGCCTCGGCGCCACCGACGATTTCCATGATCTCTTGGGTGATCTCTGCCTGACGCGCGGCGTTCGCCGCTCGGCTCAGGGTCTTGATGAGCTCGTCCGCATTGTCACTCGCGGCCTTCATCGCCCGGCGGCGGGCCGCCGACTCCGACGCCGCCGACTCCAGCAGGGCGCTGTACAACCGCGCCTCGATGTAGCGGGGCAGCAGGGCGTCGAGCACGTCCTCCGCCGACGGCTCGAACTCGTACAGCGGCAGGGCACCCTCGGGTGGCGGCTCGTCGGTGTACTCCACCACCAGCGGCAGCACCCGGCGGGCGACCGCCCGCTGGGTCAGCGCGGAGAGGAACTCGGTGTAGACGACGTGGATCTCGTCCACCCCGCCGTCCTCGGAGCCGCGGATGAAGGCATCGATCAGCGAGTCGGCCACCCGCTTGGCGTTCGCATAGCTCGGCTGCTCGGAGAACCCCGTCCACGAGTTGGTGACGTCGCGGCCGCGGAAGCGGTAGTAACCCAGGGCCTTGCGGCCGACGAGGTACGGCACCGGCTCCTTGCCGTCAGTGCGCAGCAGGGCGTTGAGCTCTTCGCCGGCCCGCAGCGAGTTGGCGTTGTACGCGCCGGCCAGCCCGCGGTCGCTGGTGACCACGAGCACCGCCGCGCGCCGGGGGTTCGGTCGCGCAGTGGTCAGCGGGTGCGTGACGGTAGTCTGGCTGGCCACCGCGGACACCACGGAGGTGATGGCCTCGGCGTACGGCTTGGCCGCGGCCACCCGCTGCTGTGCCTTCACGATACGCGACGCAGCGATCAGCTCCATGGCGCGAGTGATCTTCTTCGTCGACTGTACCGACCGGATACGCCGCCGGTAGACCCGAAGTTGGCCGGCCATCCGGTCAGCCTTCCTGCGCCGGCGGACGCGGGCGGTGCACCTTGATGGCCTCCTGGCCGACGTCGTCGGCGTCCATGGCGTCGACCGGTGCCTCGTTCACCCGCGTGCTGTCGCCACCCTGACCGGCGAACTGCAGCTTGAACTCGCTGACCGCGGCCTGCAGCGATGCGATCGTGTCGTCCCCGAGCTTGCCGGTCTGCAGGATGCCGTCGTAGATGCCGGGGTGGGAGCGTCCGACGAACTCCAGGAACTCGGCTTCGAAGCGCCGGATGTCGGCGACCGGGATGTCGTCCAGGGCGCCGGTGGTGCCCGCCCAGACCGAAACCACCTGCTGCTCGACCGGAAACGGGCTGTACTGCGGCTGCTTGAGCAGCTCGACGAGCCGCGCCCCGCGCTCGAGCTGCGCCTTCGACGCCTTGTCCAGGTCAGAGCCGAAAGCGGCGAATGCCTCCAGCTCGCGGAACTGCGCCAGGTCGAGGCGGAGCCGGCCCGACACCGACTTCATCGCCTTGACCTGCGCGGCGCCACCGACACGGGACACCGAGATGCCCACGTTGATCGCGGGGCGGACACCGGAGTTGAACAGGTCCGTCTCGAGGAAGATCTGTCCGTCGGTGATGGAGATGACGTTGGTCGGAATGTAGGCCGAGACGTCGTTGCCCTTGGTCTCGATCAGCGGCAGGCCGGTGAGCGAGCCGCCGCCCAGCTCTTCGGAGAGCTTGGCGCAGCGCTCGAGGAGCCGGGAGTGCAGGTAGAACACGTCACCGGGGTAGGCCTCGCGTCCCGCGGGACGGCGCAGTAGCAGCGAGACGGTGCGGTAGGCCTCGGCCTGCTTGGACAGGTCGTCGAACACGATCAAGCCGTGCTGACCGTTGTACATCCAGTGCTGGCCGAGCGCCGAGCCGGCGTACGGGGCGAGGAACTTGAACGAGGCCGGGTCGGACGCCGGGGCGGCGACGACGGTCGTGTACTCCATGGCGCCGGCTGCCTCGAGGGCGGCGACCGTGGTGGCCACCGTCGAGCCCTTCTGGCCGATGGCCACGTAGACGCACTTGACCTGCTTGTTCGGGTCGCCCGTGGCCCAGTTCTGCCGCTGGTTGATGATCGCGTCCAGGGCCACCGCGGTCTTGCCGGTCTGCCGGTCGCCGATGATCAGCTGGCGCTGCCCACGGCCGATGGCGGTCATGGCGTCGACCGCCTTGATGCCGGTCTGCAGCGGCTCGGTCACCGGCTGCCGCTGCACGACGGTCGGTGCCTGCACTTCCAGGGGCCGCCGGTCGGTGGCGACGATCTCACCCTTGCCGTCCAGCGGACGACCGAGCGGGTCGACGACGCGTCCCAGGAAGCCGTCGCCGACGGGGATGGACAGAATCTCGCCGGTCCGGCGGACCTCCTGGCCCTCCTCGATCTCGCTCGCGTCACCGAGAATGACGCAGCCGATCTCCCGGACGTCCAGGTTGAGCGCCAGGCCCAGCACGCCGCCGGAGAACTCGAGCAGCTCGTTCGTCATGGCCGAGTGCAGGCCCTCGACGCGTGCGATGCCGTCGCCGGTCTCTGTGACCCGTCCGACCTCCTCGCGCGTGGTCTCCGGCTCGTAGGAGGTCACGAAGCGCTCGAGTGCGTCGCGAATCTCGTCCGGCCGGATCGTCAACTCCGCCATGGGTCCCTGCTCTCCTTCACGATCCGGGCTGGGCCCGGACATCGAGGCTGTACTGGTGACTGCCTGGCCCTAGTGGGTCCTACAGGGTGTGCTGATCTGCGCTGTGCTGCTACTCAGTTGTGGCTGTGCAGCTGCTCGTCGTGTGGTTGGAGCTATCGGGTCAGCGTGCGTCGTGCCGCGGCGAGCCGGGACGCCACCGTGCCGTCCACCAGTTCATCGCCCACGCGGACGTCCATTCCGCCGAGCACGCTCGGGTCCACCTCCATCTGTAAGCGCACAGGCCGGCCGTAGATTCCAGCCAGCGAGGCCGCGAGCCGGCTTTGCTGCTGCGGCGAGAGCGCAACGGCGGACCGCACCACGGCGATCAGGTGGGCACGGCGCTGAGCCGCCAGCTGCGCGAGCTGCTCGATCGCCACCTGCAACGGCCGTCCGCGTGGATCCGCCACCAGGAACTCGAGCACCCGAGCGGTCTGTGGCTGGGCCTTGCCGTCCAGCAGTGAGCGCACCAGCTGCACCCGACGCTCGTGGTTGGCGCCCGGATCGGTCAGCGCGGACTGCAACCCGGGCTCGCGCTCGAGAATGCGCGAGAAACGGAAGAGCTCGTCCTCGACGTCGTCGGCCACGTCCTCGGACTCGGCGTGCAGGAACAGCGCCGAAGCGGCGAGCGTCTCGGTCGCGTCGACCAGGTCGACCGGCCGTGACCAGCGCGACGAGACGAGCCCGTGCAGCGCCTCCAACGCACCCGGATCAAGTTGGGCGCCGAGCAGGTCGTCCACCAGCCGTACCTTGGCGCCCGCGTCCACCGCCGGGTCGGCCAGCGTGCGCCGCAGCCCGAGCTCACGGTCGAGCAGGCGGGTGACGGAGAACAAGCCATCCGCCATCGGCGGCAGGTCCACCGAACTGCCCGGCACCACCGAGGTGAGCGCCCGCTTGGCCGCGTCGAACAGCCCGCTCGGCGGCCCGCTCAGGTCGGCACGGGTGCCGCCCGACGCCGCCGCTGCAAGTCGTTCCTGGGCGGCGGCTAGGGACTCCGCGCTGGCAGCCCGCATCAGGACACCGACGGGGAACCGGGAGCCGGCGAGCCGGCATCTGCCAGGCGGCCGTTCTCCAGGTCGTCGAGGAACTTGTCGACCACCTGCTGCTGACGGGAACCGTCCTGCAGCGAGACGCCGACGATCCGCTCGGCGAGGTCGACCGCGAGCTGCCCGATCTCCGAGCGCAGCGCTGTGACGACCTGCTGGCGCTCGGCGAGCAACTGCGCCTCGCCCCGGGCGACGATGCGCGCCGACTCGTCCTGGGCCTTCTGCTTCAGTTCGTCGATGATCTGCTGTCCCTGGACGCGTGCCTCTTCGCGGATGCGGTTGGCCTCACCGCGCGCGTCGGCGAGCTGCGCCTGGTACTGGGCAAGAGCACGCTGGGCCTCGGCCTGTGCCGCCTCGGCCCGGGCGATGCCGCCCTCGATGCTGTTGTGCCGCGCCTGGTACGCCTGCTCGAACTTCGGAAAGACCGCCCGCGACAGGAAAAAGAACAGCAGCGCGAACGCGATCAGTCCAACAATGATCTCTTCCGTGTGTGGGAGGAGCGGGTTCGGCTCCTCCCCCTCGGTGGCGAGAACCAGGCTGACGACGCTGGTGGCAATCATCAGAGGACGAAGGCCAGACCGATGCCGATGATGGCAAGGGCCTCGGCCAGCGCGAAGCCGAGGATGGCGATGCCCTGCAGCACGCCCCGCGCCTCGGGCTGACGAGCCACGCCCGAGATGTACGCGGCGAAGATGAGACCGATGCCGATACCCGGCCCGATGGCAGCCAGGCCGTAGCCGATCATGTTCAAGTTGCCGAAAATCGCGCCGTCCATGAATTTCCTTACTCGATGGGTTGAGGAACGCTGGGCAGACTTAGTGCTCGGCCTGCAGAGCACCGGCGATGTAAAGCGCCGACAGCAGCGTGAAGACATAGGCCTGCAGCAGCTGCACGAACGCCTCGAAGAAGGTCAGGATGATGGTGAAGGCGAACGGGATGACGCTCAGCGCGGCAAGCCCTCCCCCCTGCTCAAGCAGGAAGTCGCCGCCTACCACGGTGAGTAGCAGCACCAAGTGACCGGCGAACATGTTCAGCGCGAGACGCAGCGTCAGCGTGATCGGTCGAATGACCACAGTCGAGATGAACTCGAGCGGCGCCAGCAGGATGTAGATGGGCTTGGGCACGCCGGGCGGGAACATCATGGCCTTGAAGTAACCGACGAAGCCCTGGCGCTTGATGCCGATGCCGTTGTAGATGAGCCAGGACAGGATCGCCAGCACCAGTGGGAACGAGATGCGCGACGTCGCCGGGAACTGGACGAACGGGATGATGCCCGCGAGGTTCAGTACCGCAATGAAGATGAACAGGGTCGCCAGGTACGGCACGAACTTGCGGGCGTCGTGCCCGAGCGTGTCCCGCGCGATGCCGTCGCGGACGAAGCCGTACACGCTCTCGCCGGCGAACTGCAGCCTGCCGGGAACCACGGCCGCGCGGCGGGCGGTGAGGTAGTACATCACCGCGATCAGCAGGGAGCCGACGATCACGATCAGCATGGGCTTCGTGAGGAACGTGCCCTCACCGAAGATGGGCGGCAGCTCGAACTCTCTGGGACCGGGGGCCTCGAACTCGGCCGCCGTAAAGACGCTCACAACGCTGACCCGTGACCCTTCCCCGAAGGTTTAAGACTGCCCGTAACGCAGGTAGACCAGGTACACACCGGCAGCGGCGCCGACTATCAGCCCAATGGCGACGACGAACGTCGTGCCGAGCCAACGGTCGACCAGCCAGCCAGCGCCTCCCCAGAACAGCACGCCGCTCAGAATGTATGAGAGCGCTGCCCAGGGATCGGGTGGTCCGGGTTCGTGCGCGGTGTCCGAACCGTCCCGGTCCACGTGCAAACTCTACCAGCGGCTCGTTACCTACTCGTCACCGCCGCACTGGCGTGCGAGTCGGCGGCGTGTTCGCTAGTGCACCGGTCGGGGCGGCACGTCCGGAGGCGGGGCGATCACCTCCTGAGGCTGACGCGCGGCCGAGAGGACGCAGGCAACGGTCCAGGTGAAGGCGCCGATGCCGATCAGGGCGGCGAAGGCGACCCGGTCGAGAGGGACGCGGGCCGCAACCTCCCGGACCGCCAGCAGCACCAGGACCAGCCGCAGCGGATAGCCCAGCAGCACCAGCGGGAACAGGGCCGCGCCGCCCTGGCCGCGTCGCCCGACGAGCAGCACCGGCACCGCTCCTGTGACGAAGAACACCAGCACCACGGCCGAGGCCAGCGCCGCCGCCCGGCCGGCCGGCTCGCCGCCGGCGACGAACGACAGCAGGCAGCTGGCAACGAGCGCCGCGGACGTGGCGATCAGCGGCACGCGCAGCCCCGGCCCCCGTCCGGTGCCGGACGGAACGGCACTCACCGCCGGGCGGGCCGCAGACGCGGCACCGAACTGGCGATGGCCGCCACGATCGCGACCACACCGGCAACCCCGAGCACCGGCAGCGGCCCGGACGCCATGGACAGCGCCACCGCTGTGAAGGCGAGCAGCCCCGACCAGAGGTACATGATCAGCACGGCCCGGGTCTGCGAGTGGCCGATCTCCAGGAGCCGGTGATGCAGGTGCAGCTTGTCGGGCGCGAACGGCGACCGGCCGTGCCGCGTCCGCCGCACCACAGCGAGGAGCAGGTCCACCAGCGGGACGGCGAGCACCGCCACCGGCAGCAGCAGCGGTAGCAGCACCGGGAACACGTCCAGCCCCGTGATCGCGCTGGGGTCGATCTGCCCGGTCACACTGACCGTGGCCGCCGCCAGCAGCAGCCCGAGCAGCATGGAGCCCGCGTCGCCCATGAAGATGCGGGCCGGGTTGAAGTTGTGCGGCAGAAATCCGGCGCACGCCCCGACCAGAATCGCGGCGATGAGAGTCGGCGGAACCGCCCGCACGAATCCGTACACGACGGACAGGTTGTAGCTGTAGACGAAGAATGACAGGGCCGCGATTCCCACGACTCCGGCGGCGAGGCCGTCCAGCCCGTCGATGAAGTTCACCGCATTGATGGTGAGCACGACGATCAGCACGGTGAGCGGCACACCCAGGTCCGGTCCCAGGGAGATGAAGTTGTTGCCCCCGCGCGGATCCGGCAGGTAGAGCAGCTGCACGCCGCCCAGCACCAGCACCCCGGCCGCCAGAATCTGCCCCGCCAGCTTGGTGAGGGCGTCCAGCGGCCAGCGATCGTCCACCGTGCCGAGGACGACCAGCAGCGCCCCCGCCTGCAGCACCGCCTGGGGTTCGCGGGACAGCTCGAACACCGACTGCAGTGCCGGCAGCCGGCTGGCGACCACCAGGCCGGCGGCGATTCCGACGTACATGGCCACTCCCCCGCCGTACGGCGTGGGGATCGAGTGCACGTCGCGGTCGCGCACCTTCGCCAGCGCGCCCAGGCGTATCGCGAGCCGGCGCGCCAGTGGCGTGAGCAGGTAGGTCACCCCGGCGACGACCGCCAGGGTGAGCGCGTACTCCCTCACGGGCTCACGGGCCTTACGGGCACAGCCGCCCGACGACCGGAGGTTCGCCCGCGGTACGGGCTGGCGCTCATGGGCGTCTCCGGATCGGCACGGGCCGGAAGCTGGGAGGGCAGGTCGGGACCTGCGGCCACTCTACGGCGGCCGGCCGGCCGGCGGCGGCATTCCGGGGCGGAACGGCCGTCACCTGGTCAGCAGCAGATCCGGCACGACCGTGCGCAGGGCCTCCGGGCTGACGGCCCCCTCGCGCAGCAGGTGCGGAACGGCGCCCGTGACGTCCACGATGCTGCTCGGCACCGGGCCGGGGGAGGCTCCACCGTCGAGGTAGACCTCGACGGTGTCGCCCAGCTGGGCGCGGGCGTCATCGGCGGTGGTGGCGGCCGGGGCACCGCTCCGGTTTGCGCTGGACACCGCCAGCGGGCCGGTCTGGGTGATCAGGTCAAGGGCCAGCGGGTGCAGGGGCATCCGGACGGCGACCGTGCCCTGGGTATCGCCCAGATCCCACGACAGGTGCACCGTGTGCCGCAGCACGAGGGTGAGTGCTCCCGGCCAGAACGCGTCCACCAGCTCGCGCGCCACGCCCGGCAGCTGATCGACGACGCCCTCGAGCATGGCCGCCGAGGAGACCAGCACCGGTACCGGCATGTCCCGGCCCCGGCCTTTGGCCGCCAGCAGTGCGTCCACCGCGGACGGACGGAACGCGTCCGCGCCGATGCCGTAGACGGTGTCGGTGGGCAGGACGACGAGATCCCCCCGCCCGATCGCGGCGACGGCGTGCTGCAGCCCCTCGGCGCGGCCGTCGGGCACGAGGCAGTCGAACCGCATGCTCATCGGCCTGCCTCCAGCGGCTGCCGCCGGGCGGTCACGAAGCGGTCCCGTCCGGTGAGGTCGCGATGGTCGCTCACGTCGGCCCAGCGGTCGGCGAACACCGCCGGGGCGCTCGCCCCCTGCCGATCGGAGTGCTCCACCACGACGAGGCCACCCGGCTTGAGCAACCGGTAGGCGGCCGACTCGACCAGCCGAACCACGTTCAGGCCGTCCTCGCCGGCGAAGACCGCGATCTCGGGATCATGGTCGCGGACCTCCGGGTCCACGTTCTCCCGCTCGTGCGTGGCGACGTATGGCGGGTTACTGATCACCGCGTCCACGGTGCCGTCCAGCCCTGACAGTGCCTCTCCCGCATCCCCGAGGTGCAGGGAGATGGGGCGGTCCCCCCCAGCCGCCCGGGCGTCGGCGTTGCGCCGGGCCCACTCCAAAGCCCCGAGATCGGACTCCACCGCGTGCACGGTGGCCCGCGGCAGCTCGTTGGCGATCGCCAGCGCGATGGTTCCCGGACCGGCGCAGAGATCCACGATCAGCGGGGCGGGGTGCTCCCGCAGCGCTTCGATCAGCCAGCCGGCCACCACCTCGGTCTCCGGGCGGGGCACGAAGGCGCCCGGCCCGGTCAGCAGCTCGAGATAGCGGAAGCCGGTGCTGCCGACCAGGTGCTGAAGGGGCACCCGCTCGGCACGCCGGGCGATGAGGTGGGTCAGCTGCCGCACCTGCTGGTCGTCGAGCTCGCGGTTCCCCCGCAGCTGGCCCCGGCGGACATCGAGCACATGGGCGGCCAGTTGCTCGGCGTCGGCGCGGGCCGAAGCCACCCCGGCCTCGGTGAGCTGCCGTTCCGCATGCGTGAGGATCGTCGACAGGGCGGTGGACGTTGTTGTCATGCCTGGGCTCCGGCGACCTTCTCAGCGGTGTCGGCGTCCACCAGTGCCTGCACGACGGCGTCGAGTTCGCCGTCGAGCACGACGTCGAGGTTGTGCGACTTGTAACCGACCCGGTGATCGGAGATCCGGTTCTCCGGGAAGTTGTACGTCCGCACCCGCTCGCTGCGATCGACCGTGCGCACCTGGATGGAGCGGGCGGCACTCGCCTCGGCGGCCTGCGCGTCCTGCGCCTGGGCCAGTAACCGGGCTCGCAGCACCCGCATCGCCGCCTCCTTGTTCTGCAGCTGCGACTTCTCGTTCTGCATCGACACGACGGTGCCGGTGGGCACGTGGGTGATGCGGACGGCCGAGTCGGTGGTGTTGACGCTCTGTCCGCCGGGCCCCGAGGAGCGGTACACATCGATGCGCAGATCGTTGGGGTCGATCGTGACCTCGACGTCCTCCGCCTCGGGCAGAACGAGCACGCCTGCGGCTGAGGTGTGGATCCGTCCCTGAGATTCGGTGGCCGGCACGCGCTGCACGCGGTGCACCCCGCCCTCGTACTTCAGGCGGCTCCACGGCGCGGGACCGTCGCCGCGGCCGCGGACCGCGATCGTCACGTCCTTGTAGCCGCCCAGATCCGACTCGTTCGCCGCCAGCAGCTCGGTCTTCCAGCCGCAACGCTCGGCGAAGCGCAGGTACATCCGGAGCAGGTCGGCCGCGAACAGCGCTGACTCCTCGCCGCCCTCTCCCGCCTTGATCTCGACGAGCACGTCCTTGCTGTCGTTCGGGTCCGCTGGGACGAGCAGCCGGCGCAGCTGTTCGACCATCTCGGTGCGCCGGCCCTCGAGCTGTTCCACCTCCGCGGCGAAGCTCGGGTCCTCGGCGGCGAGCTCACGACCGGCCTGCAGGTCCGCCGATATCTCCCGGTATTCGCGGACCGCGGCCGCCAGCGGCCCGAGCTCGGCGTACCTGCGGCCGAGCGTGCGGGCGGCCCCCTGATCGGCGTGGATCGAGGGGTCGGCCAGCTTCTCCTCGAGCTCGGCGTACTCGCTGAGCACACCGTCCAGCGTGCCGATGTCGATCGGCTCTGTCACGGCGGACTCCTTTCAGCGGCTCCCGGAACGGCGGCTGCCGGCGACTGCGGACTTCACAACGAACGTCGGTCTCAAGCGACCGCCGGCAGTCACAACGAACGTCGGTCTCGAGCGACCGCCGGCAATCACAACGAGCGTCGGTCTCGAGCGACCGCCGGCAATGCCTACGACCGAGGGCATGGCAACGCCCGCCGGACATGGCAACGGCGCCGGACGGGATTTCCCGCACCGGCGCCGTCGGACAGCTAGCGCTTGGCCGCGCCCTTGCCGAAACGCTTCTCGAACTTCTCGACCCGGCCACCGACGTCCAGAATCTTCTGCTTGCCTGTGTAAAACGGGTGGCAGGCCGAGCAGACGTCGGCGTGGATGTTGCCGCTCGCTGCGGTGCTCCGCGTGGAGAACGTGTTCCCACACGAGCAGGTAACGGTGGTCTCCGCGTATGCGGGATGGATCTCGGACTTCACAGCGATCTCCTCGAAGTTGTCGGCCGCCGGGTCGCTGTCAAGCGTGAACCGGAGCCAGGCACATGCGGCACGCCGCATTCTGCCAGAGACGGCGGGCCCGGCCCGGGCCCGCCGGTGGAACGCCGCGGCCCGCCGGTCGATTCCGGCGGGCGCGCGACTGTCGGTTGCAGCTACTCCTGCGGACCGACGGTGGTCTTCTGGATCTGCATCAGGAACTCGACATTGCTGCGGGTGGCCTTCATCTTGTCGATGAGCAGCTCGAGCGCCTGACCGGACTCCAGTGCGTGCAGCACCCGCCGCAGCTTCCACACGATCGCCAGCTCCTCCGGCGACATGAGCAGCTCTTCCTTGCGCGTGCCTGACGGGTCGACGTCGATGGCCGGGAAGATGCGCTTGTCCGCAAGCTTGCGGTCGAGCTTGAGCTCCATGTTGCCGGTGCCCTTGAACTCCTCGAAGATCACCTCGTCCATGCGCGAGCCGGTCTCCACCAGCGCCGTCGCGAGGATCGTCAGCGACCCACCGTTCTCGATGTTGCGCGCCGCACCGAAGAACCGCTTCGGCGGGTAGAGCGCCGTCGAGTCGACACCACCGGACAGGATGCGGCCGGAGGCGGGCGCGGCCAGGTTGTAGGCCCGTCCGAGCCGGGTGATCGAGTCGAGCAGCACGACGACGTCGTGGCCCATCTCCACCAGCCGCTTGGCCCGTTCGATCGACAGCTCCGCGACCGTGGTGTGGTCCTCGGCCGGACGGTCGAAGGTCGAGGCGATGACCTCGCCCTTCACCGAGCGCTGCATGTCGGTGACCTCTTCGGGCCGCTCGTCGACCAGGACGACCATGAGGTGGCACTCGGGATTGTTCTTGCTGATCGCGTTGGCGATGGACTGGAGCACCATCGTCTTGCCGGCCTTCGGCGGGCTGACGATCAGGCCGCGCTGACCCTTGCCGATCGGCGCCACCAGATCGATGATCCGGGTGGTAAGGATGCCGGGCTCGCTCTCAAGCCGTAGCCGGTCCTGCGGGTACAGCGGCGTCAGCTTGCCGAACTCGATCCGATTGCGGGCCTGCTCAGGCTCCATGCCGTTGACCGTGTCGAGCCGGACAAGCGCATTGAACTTCTCCTTGCGCTCCCCCTCCCGCGGCTGCTTGACGGCGCCGGTGACGGCGTCGCCCTTGCGCAGGCCGTACCGGCGCGCCTGCGCCAGTGAGATGTAGACGTCGTTCGGTCCAGGCAGGTAACCCGACGTGCGGACGAAGGCGTAGCTGTCCAGGACGTCCACGATGCCCGCCACGGGCACCAGGACGTCGTCCTCATTGATCGTGGGCTCGGCCTCGCCCGGGGCGAACCGATCGCCGCGGCCGCCACGCCGGTTGCGCTCGCGGAAGCGCCCGCGGCGGCGAGAGCCCCGGGCATCGAAGTCGTCGTCGCGCGGACCGTTCTGCTGGCGGTCCTGCCGGGCGTCCTGCTGCCGGTCAGCCTGCTGGCGGTCCTGCCGCGCGTCCTGCTGCCGGTCAGCCTGCTGGCGGTCCTGCCGCGCGTCCTGCTGCCGGTCAGCCTGCTGGCGGTCCTGCCGCGCGTCCTGCTGCCGGTCAGCCAGCTGGCGGTCCTGCCGGTCGCCCTGCTGGCGCTCGCCCGGCTGGCGGTCGCCCTGCTGGCCAGTGCCCTCGCCCTCCTGCCGCTCCTCGCCGCGCGGGCGGTCACCGCGGGACCGGTCACCACGCTGACGCTCCCGACGGGGCGGCCGGTCGCCCGATGCGCCGCGGGCGTCTCCGTTGTCCGCTCGCTCCTGCCCGCCCTGCGTGGCCCCGGCGTCGCCGTCGGACCGCTGCGGGACAGCGGTGCGGTCGTCCGCACCCGTGCCGTCGGTACCGCTCGTAGCCGTACCGCTCGCAGCCCCACCGCTCGCGGCCGTCTCGGCCGCAACCGCTGGTGCGGTCGCCGACGGGGCCCCGGCGGCGCCTGCGCCGTCCTGCAGCAGGCTGGTCTGCGTGCCGTTGGCGGCTGCCGCACCGTCCGTAGACGGTGCGGTGCGCTCCCGAACCCGACCGCCGCGGGAGCCATCGCGGGACCCTCCCGACGCGCGGCCTTCGCCGTTGCCCGAGCTTTCGGCGCTGGATTCTGCGCGCGGACCGGCCGCGTCCGGAGCCCCGGCGGAGGACTCGCTGCGCCCGGTGCCGGAGGCACCGCCGCCGCCGCCCTGCTTGGCCTGGATCGCCTCGATCAGCTGGCCCTTGCGCATCCGGCCGGTGCCGGTGATGCCCAGGCCAGCGGCCATCGCCTGCAATTCCGGAAGCACCATCGCGGCGAGACCGCCGCCCCCGCTGCTACGTCGACGCCGGACCGTCGTTGCCGCCGAATCGGCGGAGGACGACTCCGTACCGCCCGTGGCGGTGCCTCCGGCCGGCTGAACGTCGGTCAAGAGGTCGGTGCTGTCGCTCAATGGGGACCCTTCCCTGCGACGGGCGTCTGCGTGCCTGCGACGCCGACATGAAATGAGCTCTCGCTGCCGTGACGCGGGAAGTGTTCGCGACCCAGCGGACCGGTAGCAGAGAAGGCGAGCGCCGATGCGGTCCGCATGGGAGGACGGACGAGGCGGCGACCTCGCGAAGCAGAACCAGCCCTGAGGGTGGTCGTGCGGCTATCACCCTAGCCCGCCGGAGCGTGCAGGGCAACAACGCCCCGCCACCGCCCCGCGCCACCGCCGCGTCAGGCGCTGACCGTCGCCCCGTCGCGGTCGATGGGCAGCGGCAGCGTGCGCCAGCCGGGACCGGGATCTGGTACCGGTTCGTCGGAGGTTGCCAGGGACAGCACGGTCGGGCCGGAGCCGGACACTACGGCGGCGATCCGTGCCGCACGCAACCGCGCCACCAGCTCGGCTGTGGCCGGCATCGCCGGCGCGCGGTACGGCTGATGGAGCCGGTCCTCGGTGGCTGTGAACAGCAGCTCAGGGCTGCGGGTGAGCGCCTCGACCAGCAGCGCGGCCCGGGCCGCGTTCGCCACGGCGTCCACGTGCGGCACCTGGGCCGGCAGCAAGCGGCGGGCCTGTTCGGTGGAGGAGGTGACGTCCGGCACGAAGGCCACCGCGCGCAACTGGGGCACCGGCGACAGCCGGACGGCACGCGCCCGACCCCCGTCCAGCCACGCCAGGGTGAACGAACCGGCGAGGCACGGCGCGACGTTGTCCGGATGCCCCTCGATCTCGGCCGCGAGCGCCAGCACGTCGCGATCGTCCATCCCGCCATGCAGCGCACCGGCCGCCAGCACCCCCGCCACGATGGCCGCGGCCGACGATCCGAGCCCCCGTCCGTGCGGGATCCGGTTCACGCACCGCAGGTGCAGGCCGGCGGGCTCGTGGCCCAGCTGCTGCATTGCCGCGTACAACGCCCGGACGACGAGATGGCGCTCGTCGAGCGGCACGTCGGCGGCGCCCTCACCGCTCACTTCCACGGTGAGGCCGCCGGCGGTTCGGCGGACCTCGACCTCGTCATACAGGCCGAGGGCCAGCCCGGCGCAGTCGAAGCCCGGGCCCAGATTCGCGCTGGTGGCCGGAACCCGGACGCGGACGGACTGCCGCTCCTGCCCGCGCCCAATCACCTGCCCGATGAAGCCGGAAGCGCCGGCGGTCAAGCCAGGCCCAGGGCGGAGGCGACGGTGTGGGGCTCGACCGGCACCCGCATCGGTCGCGGAGCACCGGTGATGGCCCACTCGGGATCCTTGAGTCCATTGCCGGTGACCGTGCAGACCACCGTCGAGCCCGGCGTCACCACGCCGGCCGCGTGCGCCTGCAGCAGTCCTGCCACGCTGGCCGCCGACGCCGGCTCCACGAACACTCCCTCGCGCTTGGCGAGCAGCCGGTACGCCTCCAGGATTGCCCGGTCGGTCACCGACTCGATGGCTCCACCCGACTCGCGCTTGGCCGCCAGCGCCTGCTGCCAGGAGGCGGGATTGCCGATGCGGATGGCGGTGGCGATGGTCGTCGGCGACGTCACCGGCGCGCCCGTGACGATCGGGGCGGCCCCCGCGGCCTGGAAGCCGAGCATCCGCGGCCGGTGGGCGCTCATGCCGTCGGCGGCGTACTCGACGTAACCGCGCCAGTAAGCGGTGATGTTGCCCGCGTTGCCCACGGGCAGGCAGTGCACGTCCGGCGCATCTCCGAGGGCGTCCACGATCTCGAAGGCAGCGGTCTTCTGGCCCTCGATCCGGAACTCGTTCACCGAGTTGACCAGGGAGACCGGGTACTCCTCGGAGAGCTGTCGCGCCAGCGTCAGGCAGTCATCGAAGTTACCGTCGACCTCCAGCAGCTGGGCGCCATGCGCCAGTGCCTGCGCCAGCTTGCCCATCGCGATCTTTCCGCTGGGCACGAGAACGGCGCAGATCATCCCGGCGCGTACGGCGTACGCGGCGGCCGACGCGCTGGTGTTGCCGGTGGACGCGCAGATGACGGCCTGCGCCCCCTCCTCCGCCGCCTTGCTGATCGCCACGGTCATGCCACGGTCCTTGAAGGATCCGGTGGGGTTGAGCCCCTCCACCTTCAGATGCACGTCACAGCCGGTGAGCCGGGACAACACCGGGGCCGGCACCAGCGGCGTGCCGCCCTCCCGCAGGCTCACCACCGGCGTGGTGGGGCTGACGGGCAGCCGGTCGCGGAACTCCTCGATGACCCCCCGCCACGCCACATGCCGCGCCGGCGATTCCGGGGGCGCGGCCGGCCTCGCGGCGGGGGCTCCGGGCGGGGCTCCCGTGCCACCCGCACCGGGCGGGGCGGCGGAGACGGTCATCGAGACTCCCCTTCGACGCGCATGACACTGGCAACGGCTCGTACGGCGTCCAGCCCGCGCAGCTCCTCCACGGTGGCGGCGAGCGCGGCGTCGGCGGCGGCGTGGGTCACGATCACGAGGGTCGCGTCGTCGCCCCGGCCGTGCTGACGGACGGTGGAGATCGACACGTCGTGGCGGGCGAATGACTGTGCCACCGACGCGAGCACACCGGCCTTGTCGGTGACGTCGAGGCTGACGTGGTAGCGGGTCAGCGTGCTGCCCATGGGCGCCACGGGCAGCGCGGCGTAGGCCGACTCCCCGGCCCCGACCGTGCCGGCCAGCCGGTTGCGCGCCACGGCCACCAGGTCACCCAGCACCGCGCTGGCGGTCGGCGATCCCCCGGCGCCGCGGCCGTAGAACATCAGCTGGCCGGCCGCCTCACACTGCACGAACACGGCGTTGAACGCCTCGCGCACGCCGGCGAGCGGATGGGTGCGGGGAATCATCGCCGGATGCACCCGCACCGAGATGCTGCGGCCGTCGTCGGAGCGGGAGGCGATCGCGAGCAGCTTGACGACGCAGCCGATCTCCCGGGCTCCGGCGATGTCGGCGGCGGTGACGTCGGCGATGCCCTCGCGGTGGACGTCGGCAGCCGACACCCGGGTGTGGAAGGCCAACCGGGCCAGGATCGCCGCCTTCGCGGCCGCGTCGAACCCGTCGATGTCGGCGGTCGGATCGGCCTCGGCGTAGCCGAGCGCCGTCGCCTCCTCCAGTGCCTCGGTGAAGCCGGCGCCAGTCTCGTCCATCCGGGTCAGGACGTAGTTGCACGTGCCGTTGACGATGCCGAGGACGGACGTGATGCGGTCGCCGGCGAGCGACTCGCGCAGCGGCCGAAGCAAAGGAATCGCGCCGGCCACGGACGCCTCGAAGTACAGGTCGACACCGGCGTCCCGGGCGGCCCGGTGCAGCGTCGCGCCGTCCTCGGCGAGGAGTGCCTTGTTGGCCGTCACGACGCTCGCGCCGCGCGACATGGCACCGAGCAGCAGGCTGCGGGCCGGCTCGATGCCCCCGATTACCTCGATCACGATGTCGATGTCATCGCGGGCGACCAGGCCGGCGGCATCGGTGGTGAACAGCGACGGATCAACGGGCAGGTCGCGCGAGCGGCCGGCCCGGCGGACCGCGATACCCGCCACCTCGAGCGGAGCACCGATCCGGGCCGCCAGGTCGGCGGAGTTCTCGTGCAGCAGGCGGATGACCTCACCACCGACCACACCGCAGCCCAGCATGGCCACTCGCAAGGGGGCTCCGCGCAAGGGGGCTCCGCGCAACGGCTCAGCAGCCAGTGCGGTCACGGCTCGTCCAGCCGCAGCAGGTCGTCCTCGGTCTCCCGCCGCACAATCACCCGGGCCCGCCCATCGGCGACAGCCACCACCGGCGGGCGGGGCACGTGGTTGTAGTTGTTGGCCATCGAGCGGTGGTACGCACCGGTGGCCGGCACCGCGACGAGGTCACCCGGCGTCAGGTCTGCGGGCAGCGCCACGTCGCGCACCACGACGTCGCCGCTCTCGCAGTGCTTGCCGACCAGCGTGACCGGACGCGGTCCGGCCGTCGGTGGGCGGGAGGCGAGCACAGCCGTGTAGTGCACCCCGTACAGCGCCGTGCGGATGTTGTCGCTCATGCCGCCGTCCACGCTGACGTACGTGCGCAGGCCGGGCAGGTGCTTGACCGTGCCGACCTCGTAGACGGTCACGGTGGTGGGGCCGCTGATCGCCCGCCCTGGTTCGACGCACAGCTGCGGAACGGCGATGCCCGCGGCGGCGCACTCCTTGCCGACGATGTCGGTCAGGCGGGTCGCCAGCTCGGTCACCGGCAAGGGGGCGTCCGCGTCGGTGTAGGCGATGCCCAGCCCGCCACCGAGGTCGAGCTCCGGCAGCTCGATGCCATGCTCGTCCCGGATGGCGGCGAGCAGCCCGACCATCCGGTGGGCGGCCAGCGCGAAACCCCGGGTGTCGAAGATCTGCGATCCGATGTGCGCGTGGACGCCGGCGAGCTCCAGCTGCGGGCACGCCAGCACCGCGCGCACCGCCTCGGCCGCGGCACCCGCTGCCAGCGAGAACCCGAACTTCTGATCCTCCTGGCCGGTCGAGACGAATTCGTGGGTGTGCGCCTCCACCCCCGGGGTGATCCGCAGGTAGACGCGCTGACGGGCGGGCCGGCCGGCGAGAACGGAGACCAGCCGGTCGATCTCGTCGAACGAGTCGACCACGATGCGCCCCACGCCGTACTCGACCGCACGGCGGAGCTCGGACGACGATTTGTTGTTGCCGTGGAACAACAATCGCTCGGCCGGGAAGCCGGCCCGCTCGGCCACGGCCAGCTCTCCCCCGGTGCAGATGTCGAGCGACAGACCTTCCTCGGCCAGCCAGCGGACCACAGCCGTGCACAGGAACGACTTGCCGGCGTAGTACACCGAAGCGCCGTCGAAGGCTGCCCGCCAAGCCCGGCAGCGCTCGCGGAAGTCCGCCTCGTCGAGCACGAACGCGGGTGTTCCGTACCGCTCGGCGATGTCGCGGACGTCGAGCCCGCCGATCTGCAGCACGCCTTCCTCGGTGCGCCGGGCGGTCCGCGGCCACACCCGGTCCTCGGCGGAGCCGATGCTGTCGGGCAGTGTTCTGGCTGCGGCGGCTGCTGCGGGCTGCTTGCCCGGGTCGGAGTTCATGGCGTCACATCACATCCGGTCCGGCGCGCGGACACCGAGCAACTGCAGCCCGTTGGCCAGCACGATCCGCGTGGCCTCGCAGAGCCAGAGTCGCGAGTTGGTCAGTTCGGTCGTGGGCTCGTCACCCATTGGCAGCACGCGGCAGGCGTCGTAGAAGCGGTGGTAGGTGCCGGCCAGCTCCTCCAGGTAACGGGCAACCCGGTGCGGCGCACGCAGCTCCGCAGCCGACACCACCGTGGCCGGGAACTCGCCGAGCGCCCGCAACAGGTCGCTTTCGCGCTCGGTCGCCAGCAGGCCGGGTTCAAAGCCGTCGTGCCGGGCCACCCCGAGATCGGCGGCGTTGCGGAGCAGTGACGAGATCCGGGCGTGCGCGTACTGCACGTAGAACACCGGATTGTCGTTGTCCTGCCGGCTGATCACATCCAGATCGAGGTCCAGCGTGGAGTCGTTGGACGCCCGCACCAGCGAGTACCGGGCCGAGTCCACGCCTACCGCGTCGACGAGGTCTTCAAGGGTGAGGAAGTTGCCCGCCCGCTTGCTCATCTTGACCGGCTCGCCGCCGCGGAACAGGTTGACGAACTGACCGATGATCAGCTCCAGCGTCTTGCCGGGGTCGTCCCCGGCGCACGCGGCGACGGCCATCATCCGGGCCACGTATCCGTGGTGGTCGGCGCCCAGCAGGATGATCACGCGGTCGAACCCGCGGGCCCGCTTGTCCAGGTAGTACGCGACGTCGGCGGCGAAGTACGTCGGCGCCCCGTCACTCTTGATCAGCACCCGGTCCTTGTCGTCACCGAAGGTCGTCGTCCGCAGCCAGACCGCGCCATCGGCGTCGTAGGCGTGTCCGTTCGCGCGCAGCCGCTGCACCGCCGAGATCAGCGAGCCCGATTCGTGCAGCGTGCGTTCGGAGAACCAGGTGTCGAAGTCGACGCCGAACGTGCGCAGGGTGGCCTGGATGCTGGCGAGCATCGCCGCCACGCCGTCGGTGGTGAAGACCTCGACCGCCTTGTCCTCCGGCTGGTCGAGCAGGCCGGGGTGCTGCTGCAACACCTGTGCGGCGACGTCCGCGACGTAGGCGCCGACGTATCCCTCCGGTGGCGCCGGCAGCCCTCGGGCGGCGGCGTACAGGGACTGGCCGAACCGGTCGATCTGGTTGCCGGCGTCGTTG
The DNA here is from genome assembly GCA_030773415.1 of Actinomycetota bacterium. Lineage (GTDB taxonomy): Bacteria > Actinomycetota > Actinomycetes > JALYNC01 > JALYNC01 > JALYNC01. The sequence goes on along the minus strand of JALYNC010000046.1, from coordinate 1,606 downwards.
AAGTAATACTCGGTGGCCACGTCGGCGCCGGCGGCGTCGAGCAGCCGGGACAGCGCGTCACCCACCGCCGCCCACCGGGTGCTGGCCAGCGTCACGGGGCCGGTGGGGTTGGCGCTGACGTACTCCAGGTTGATCCGCTCGCCGGTGCGCGAGGCGCTGCGACCGTAGCGGGGGCCGGCAGTCACGACCGTCCGGGCGATCTCACCCAGAGCGGTGTCGTCCAGCGTGATGTTCAGGAAACCGGGCCCGGCGATCTGCACCCCGGCCACGCCGGGCGTGGCCGTCAGCCGGGGAGCCAGCAGCTCCGCCACCTTCCGTGGCGGCATCCCCGCGGGCTTCGCCAGCTGCAGGGCCATGTTGGTGGCGTAGTCGCCGTGCTCCCGGTTGCGGGGGCGCTCCACGACTGCGGTGTCGGGCACCGGAACGCTCAGCTCGCCCGCCGCCACGACGGTCCGGACAGCCGCCACGACGGCAGCGGACAACTCGGCGGGGGTCACGACGAACCAGATTACCTTCCGGCGCCGCCCGGACTCCTCTCGTTCTCGCTGAGCTCCGCTCGTTGTCGCCGCGGCAGCGCTGCCGACAGCGGCACGGGCGGCGCGATCAGCGCTGGGCGTACGCCAGCCGGCGGACCACGGCGATCAGCTCGTCGGGGTCGAAGGGCTTCGTGAGGTACGCGTCGACTCCGATCCGCTCCCCCCTGCGCAGGTCGGTTCCCTGGGCTCGGGCGGACAGCAGCACCAGCGGAATGCCCGCGGTGGCCTCGTCGGCGCGCAGCCGGCTCGCCACCTCCCAGCCGTCGAGCCTGGGCATCATGACGTCCAGGGTGATGACGTCCGGAGCGACCTCGGTGACCTTGCGCAGGCAGTCCTCGCCGTCGACGGCGGTCACCACGTCGAAGCCCTCCAGCTCCAGGTTGATGCTGATGAGCTGGCGGATGACGTCGTCGTCGTCGACGACGAGAATCCGCGGCGGAGTGACTGACACAACAGGTAAGGCTACCGACCCCTGAGGACGGGCGTAGAGGAAGCCAGGCACGACGGCGAGCACCGGCACAAGAACCTGAAGCTGGAAACCCGTTAGCACGGTCAGCACCGGCGCTCGAAGGTTGTCCGCCAGGAAGAAGTTTCGCCAGCGGCAACGCCGCGGCGAACGTGCCGACCCTGACCGTGAACTCCACCTGGGGCCCGGCCGTGCCCAGCAGCCTCACACCCACCAGTGGCAGCGCGGTCAAGACGCTGACGCCGGGCCTGTCCGGCATCGTGGCCGACGATGACAGCACCGTGCGTGGTCGCTGGAGCCTGTTCGATCCGCCGGAACCCGCATCGCGGCCTACACCAGCGGTTTCGCTGCCGACTTCTTGTCGAGGTAGGTGTGCTCGCGGGTGTGCCGGCCGCCAGCAGCGCCTCGACCTGACGGTCGAGGTCCTGTTTCGCGGTCGAGACGCGCGCGTACTCAAGATCCACGGCCGCACCGTACTGAAAGTTGTCTCCGTACGGTGCTGGTGACACGCAGTTCTGGCACTAGCTTCTGGGACTGTCCGGTACGCGGGGGAGTGGCCTCTCGTAGCCGACGACGTGGGGCCGTCTCACAACCAAGGAAGTGG
>JALYNC010000045.1 GCA_030773415.1 Actinomycetota bacterium | reverse complement strand
GAGCGGCGGCGCCCCTCTCGCCGGCGGCAGCCGCGGCTTCCGGCGCATCCGGCGCCGCCTGGCCGGCCAGCAGCTCGCGCTCCCAGTCGGCGAGCGGCTCGTCGGCGGCTCCGCCGGCCGCCGGCTTGTCGTCACCGGCACCCCCACCGGCGCGGGCCATCAGGCCATCGGCGATGGCGTCGGCGATGACGCGGGTCAGCAGGCCGACGCTGCGGATGGCGTCGTCGTTGCCCGGAATCTTGTAGTCGACCTCGTCGGGGTCGCAGTTGGTGTCCAGGATGGCGACGACCGGGATGCCGAGCTTGCGGGCCTCACCGACCGCGATGTGCTCCTTTTTGGTGTCCACGACCCAGATCGCGCTCGGGACGCGGGTCATGTCCCGGATACCGCCGAGCGTCCGGTCGAGCTTGATGCGCTCGCGGGACAGCACCAGCGACTCCTTCTTGGTGCGCACCGTCTCGCCGCCGGTCTGCTCGATCGCCTCGAGCTCCTTGAGCCGCTGCAGCCGCTTGTAGACGGTCGAGAAGTTGGTGAGCATCCCACCGAGCCAGCGCTGGTTCACGTACGGCATGCCGACGCGCGTCGCCTGCTCGGCGATCGCCTCCTGCGCCTGCTTCTTGGTGCCGACGAACATCACGCTGCCGCCGTGGGCGACGGTCTCGCGGACGAACTCGTACGCCCGGTCGATGTAGGACAGCGACTGCTGGAGATCGATGATGTAGATGCCGTTGCGCTCGGTGAAGATGAAGCGCTTCATCTTCGGATTCCACCGGCGCGTCTGGTGCCCGAAGTGGACGCCGCTTTCCAGCAGCTGTCGCATCGAGACGACCTGTTGGGTTGCCATGCTTGCCTTTCCGTGCCGCGGCCGCAGCCACGTTCCTCGGTTGTCGCGACGCGCCGGATGGCCGCCGCCCTGACGCCCTGGCCGGCGGCCCGAAGGACCGAGGTATGCCGGATATGCGGGCGTGCGAAGTCGACCCGGACATCGCCGGATCGCTGCCAGCAGTGTACGTGCCACGCCGGACGCCCGAAACGGCCGTAGGCCTCGCATTCCGGCTCCAGCGAGCGGCCGGACGTCCACAGTCTCCGGCGGCCGCGCGAGCCCTCCACAGTCGGCCGTGCCGCTCCCTACCCCGGCGGCCGCGCCCTCAGGATCGGTCCAGGACGGCCGGAAGGGTGGCGGAGATGACAGGTGGCGTGACCGCTTCTGCCGTGCGATGCATGGGGCAATGGCACGGGGTGTCGTGCTCCGGCGAGACTGCGGTGAGACGCCTCTGCTGCAGCCGGTCCGACCGGTCCATCCGGTCCAGCCCGCTCAGCTGGCTGGCCGCTGCGCTCAGCGCGGCCGCACTGGCTGCCGGCGGGCTGCTGCTCGGAGTTGTCACCCCGGCCGGTGCGGCGACCGCCCGGCCGCCCACTGAAACTCTCGGACCGAGCAAGGGCTGGCGTTGGCCGCTCGCCGGTCGCCCCGTCGTCCTGCGCCGGTTCGACGCGCCCGCCGGTCCGTACGCAGCCGGCCACCGTGGCGTCGACCTCGGCATCTCTGCCGGGTCGCCGGTGCTCGCGGCGGGCGGCGGAATCGTCGTCTTCGCCGGGTTGGTGGCCGGCCGTGGCGTGGTCAGCGTCCAGCACGGTCGGCTGCGCACGACATATGAGCCGGTCCTCGCCACTGTCCGCCCGGGCCAGCCCGTCGACGCGGGAATGCGGCTGGGCACCCTCACAGCGGGAATTCACTGCGGCGTAGGTCGCTCCTGCCTGCACTGGGGTTTGCGCCGCGGCGACACCTACCTCGATCCCCTGTTGCTGGTGGGCGCGGGCCCCGTGCGGCTGCTCCCGGTCTGGGGCGCGGCTGCCCCGGCCGCTGGCCCAGCCAGCACCGAGCGGCATGAGCAGCATGGGCGGCCACACGAAGAGAGCCGGGTGCCCGCAGGGGAGCCCGTTGAACCGGCCGCCGGACGGGCCCAGTCCGGAGACGACCGACGGCCACGGCCGTCCTCCCCCGTTGCCGTCGAGGAGCAGCGGCCCGACCGGGCGGCCGGGCCGAAGCAGGAGCACGCGGCGCTGGCCGGCACCACCGGACTCGCGCTCGGAGCGGGAGCGCTGGGGGCCGGCGCCCTGTGGGCTGGTCGACACGGCCGACGACAGAACGCGGCACCGTCGTGAATGCGGCGAGCGGCCCACTCGCCGCTCGTGGGTCAGGCACACCGTCGGGCTGGCCGGGCCCCCAAGCGGCTCGCCGACCGCTGGTGTGTTTGGCGAGCGGGCGGTCAGCCTTCGACCGGCTGGAACTCCTCGGCGATGCGGTCAAAGTCGGCCCGGGCGTCGGCGAAGTCCCCGGCCCTCGTCTGGAAGAACAGCGAGTGGCCCGTGCCATCGACCACGAAGACGCGGTTGATCACATGCAGACCTTCGTACGTGAACTCCCAGTCGGCCGCCTCCTCGTATCCCCTGTAGTCGACCGGCTCGATCCGGATCTCCTGATAGCTGGGGTGGCGCCGGGCGAAGGTACGGGCCTGGCTCTCCCGATCCGCCACGGCGTCCGGCTGTCCGGGGCCGGTGTCGATCCGCAGCGTGCGCCCGTTGTCGCCCCGGTACTGGTTCCCGCTGGCCTGGGTGTACCCCGGAGGCAGTGCCACCCGCCAGCCGGCCCCGCCGGTGTCGCTGCTCCAGCCCTCCGGCAGGTCGGTCTCGTCGTCCGGGGTGGCGGGCCGCTCCTCCTCGGTGGTCTCGGCGGAGGCTTCCGGGGCAGCAGTGGTGGGCTCGGACGTCCGTTCCGGCTCGCGATCTTCCGTGCGCGTGGGGGGCGGCGCCTGCCCACTCGCCGACGCCGAGGTGCCTGGAGTCGTTGCCGAACCGGCGACCCCGGGACCCGGGGCGTCGTCCCGGGTGAGCGCGTAGCCGGCGCCTGCGGTGGCCAGCACGGCCACCAGAGCGGCCGGCAGCACCCGGGAGCCCCGCTTGCCGCGAATTCCACGCCGGGCGGGTGGACGGGAGGCGCGGCCGGGGGCCACCGGCAGCGGGGTGGGCTCGTAGATGTCGTACCGCTGGTCGTGCTCCGGCTGGGCCTCGGCGCCGCCGATCTCCTCGAGCACCTGCCGGGCGTTCAGCACCGCCGTGCTGCTGTCGGCCTGAGTCATGTCCACGATCGGTGGCGCGAGCACCTTGGTGCGGGAACCGCCGGCGTCCACCACTCCCTGCAGGAGACGCCGGGCCCCGGTCACGTCCACTCGATGCGCCGGATCCTTGACGAGCAGGCCGTTCAGCGCCGGCACCAGCGGGCCGGCAGCCACATAGGGAGCGTGCTCGCCGGTCACCACCGCCGAGACGGTGACCAGGGCGTCGTCGCCTTCGAACGGCGGGCGACCCTCCACCGCGGTGAACAACGTGGCGCCGAGCGACCACAGGTCGGCGGGCGGCCCGGTCGCCTCCCCGCGAGCGCGCTCCGGCGCCATGTAGGCCGGCGACCCGAGGAGCAGGCCGGTGTGGGTGAGCGACGAGTCTCCGGTGGTGGATGCGATGCCGAAGTCGGTCAGCACCACCCGTCCGTCGTCGCGCATCAGCACGTTGGACGGTTTGACGTCGCGGTGCACGATGCCCTGCCGGTGCGCTGCCTCCAGCGCCCCCAGCAAGGCCAGCCCCACCTCGGCGGTGCGTTCGGGCGACAGCGGCCCGTCCCGGCGCACCACCTCCGCGAGGGTGGGAGCCTCGACGAGCTCCATCACCAGGTACGGCGCCCCGTCCTGCTCGACGACGTCGAACACAGTGACCGCGCTCGCGTCATCGAGCCGCGCGGCAGCCCGCGCCTCCCGGCGGGTGCGCTCGTAGAGCACCGTGCGCTCGCCGTCGGACACGCCACGAGGGAAGCTGACCTCCTTGACGGCGACCTCGCGGCCCA
>JALYNC010000044.1 GCA_030773415.1 Actinomycetota bacterium | reverse complement strand
GTGCCGCCCTTCGGCGCTGCCGCGCCGGTGCCGCCCTTCAGCGCTGCGGAGCGGGGGCTCGCCGGCGCTCCGGAGGCCTCGCGGGCGGTCGACGGAGCGGCGTCACCTGCCGGGCGGTGGCCGACGGAATGCTCGCGGACCTCTGGGGAATCCGCGGCCGCCGTCGACGGGACGAGCGCGGCGGCGCCGTCCGCCGGAGCCTCGGTTTCGGTGCCCCGGCGACGGACCAGACAGCGGCTCCGGTGACCAGCACAGCGGCCCCCAGCGCCGCCAGTGTCCTCGCCCGGTGGGCGCCATGGCGCCCAGCGTGGCACAGCTGGCGCTGTTCCCCGTCCGGCGACCCGACGTGTCGTTCCAGGGTCTTCGGGTAGGCCGGAAAGCGATTGTCTTCACACATCGACATGGCGGTACGCCCCGTCGAGCGGCGGCGGACATACCGGCCGGAGCGGAGAAGAGCGATGAGCGGCATGGACAAGCTGGAGAACAAGGCGCAGGAGCTCGGCGGTCACGGCAAGGAGTCGGTCGGCGAGGCCACCGGCGACGACCAGCTGCAAGCCGAAGGCCAGGGCGACCAGAGCGCCGCGAACCTGAAGCAGGCCGGCGAAAAGCTCAAGGATGCCTTCAAGTAGCCGAGACATGTAGTACGTGCACGACAGCGAAACCGATGGGTCCGGTGCTTACGCCCGGGCCCATTGACGCTGCCCGGAGGCTTTGCGGCGCGGCCTGTTCAGCCGGCGCGGCCTGTTCAGCCGGCGCGGCTCGAGGCGATGCGTGTTCAGCCGGTGCGGCTTCAGCTGGCGGCCGCCGGATACGGCGGCTGACCGTCCAGCAGCTCCAGCACCGCCGACGCCACCACCTCGGGGTGCTCGAGCTGCGACACGTGACCACCGTCCTCGATCACGATCAGCCGTGAGTGCCGGAACGCGCGCTCGGCCCGCCGTGCCAGTCGCACGCTGACCAGCCGATCGTGCCGCCCCCAGATGAGCAGCGTCGGTACCGTCACGCGCGTGGCCGCGCGCCAGAGGCTGCGCTCGCCGTGGTCGAGCAGATATGTCCCGATCAAGCCCCGCAGTGAGCGGATGAGGGCCTCGTGAGTCCACTCCAGTCCCTCCCGCCGGCGAAACTCCTCGACGGCCTCACGGATCCGCTCGGCATGCACCAGCTCCGGCCGGTGGTAACAAAGCTCGATGACCGCTCGCGACCGCTGGTCCACCGGCACGCCGGCCAGCCAGCGGACAGCCATCTCGGCGATGCTCGGAATCAGCAGCAGCGCCAGCTGCGGGTCGGTGCGGCGCTGGGGTCGCAACGTCGGCATCGCCGGTGAGATGAGCGTCAGGGTCCGCACCAGGTCAGGGCGGGCCGCCGCGACCCGCGTGGAAACCGCACCACCGAGCGAGTTGCCCACCAGGTGCACCGGACCTCGGTTCGTCGCCTCCAGAAGCGCGATGACGGCGTCGACGTGTGTCGCCAGGCTGTAGTCCCGGCCCGCGGGCGGCTCCGAGTGACCGAAGCCAGGCAGGTCAACCGCCATGCCGTCGAGGCGGTGGGCCAGCAGGTACATGACGTCGGTCCAGTTGGTCGACGCGCCGCCCAGCCCGTGGACGAACAGCGCCGGCTCGGCCGTCGTCGGTGACTGCGCCCGCCGGACGAAGAGCTGGTAACCGCCCACGTCATACATCCGGCCCGCGAAAGGCTGCAGCACCGGCTCGGACAGGCCCGGCAGGGTCGGCAGGCCGGCGGCGATGGGCACCGGCGGCCCGGCAACCGGAATATCGGCGGCGTCCCTGTCCGGGGATGCCTGCCTGGCCCGGGGGGCTTGCTTGGCTGCGGACGTGTCCGTAGCTGCGGTGGGCCGTTCCGGCTCAAGTGCTTCCGCGACCGACCCCATGCGACCCTCCTCGGCCAGGCACAGCGGAGGATCGCCCCGCCGGCTACGACAACATGCCGTGGTTCCGACGGCAGACGCTTTCTACCACGCAGGACCAAAACCGAACCTGCCCCTGTGGACGACTCCAACGCTGGGAGCTCGTCAGGCCGTCCGTCGCCGGCCTCGACCGGCCTCGACCGTATCGGCCTTGTCGGCCTTGTCGGCGGGGGCGGTTGCCTTGGTGGGCTTCGCGCTGCCGGCCCGCGCCCGGCCGGTTGCAGTGGCCGAGGCCTTGGCGGCGGGCTTGGCCGGCGACTTCTTCTTGGCCGCACTCTTGGTCTCGGTCCCGGCCGCAGCGGCTGACTCCGCCGGCGCAGCGGCGCCCTTCGCCGATGCAGTAGCGCTCGACCGGCGGCTGGCGCTTCGACCTGAGCTGGCCGATGCCTTATCGCCCGGCTCAGTACCGCTGACGGCGGCCTCACCCGACGCAGCGCGCCTGGATGCAGCCCGGCCGGACGCCGGCCCAGTCCCGCCGGCCTTGCCCGACGGAGCCCGACCCGCGCCGGCCTTGCCCGACGCAGCCCTCCCTGCCCGCTTCGGCGATGCGGCGACCTGGTCCGCAACCTCTTCGACCGCAGCATCGTCTGCCGCCGGTTCGTCGGCCCCCGCCTCGCCCACGGCAGCAGCGGCGTCCACCCCCTCGCGACCCCGCTTGGCCGCCTCCACGCTGGCGCGCAGTGCCGACATCAGGTCCACCACCGTTCCGCCTCCGGACGGCGCCTCGACGGGCGCCACCACCTCGCGCCCCTCGACCTTCGCGTTGATGAGCGCCTGCAGCGCCTCGCGGTAGTTGTCGGAGTACAGCTCGGGCTCGAAGTCGGCCGCCAGCGTGTCGATGAGCGAGGTCGCCATCTGCAGTTCCTGGGGGCGGACCTCGGTGGACTCGTCGAGGAACGGGAACGCCGGCGTGCGGATCTCGTCCGGCCACAACATCATCTCGAGGACGAAGACCCCGTCGCGCACCCGCAGGGTGGCCAGCGACTCCCGCTGGCGGAGCGCGATCTTCACGAGCGCCACCCGGCCACTGCTCTCCAGCGCATCCCGCAACAGCACGTACGGGCGGGTTCCGGTACCTTCCGGCTCGAGGTAGTAGCTCTTGGCGAAGTAGATGGGGTCGACCTGCTCCAGCGGCACGAATTGCAGGACGTCGATCGACCTGCTGGTGGTCAGCGGCAGGTCGGCGAAGTCCTCGTCGGTCAGGATGACCGTCTCCCCGCCGGGAAGTTCGTACCCCTTGGCGATGTCGCCGTACGAAACCTCAGCACCGTCGATGGAACAGGTCCGCTTGTAGCGGATGCGTCCACCGTCGGTGCGGTGCACCTGGTGGAACGAGACGTCGTTCTCCTGCGTGGCCGAGTAGAGCTTGACCGGGATGGTGACCAGCCCGAAGGAAATGGCGCCCTTCCAGATGCTGCGCATGTGATCGGCCTCCCGCACGACCGGTGCGTCGGCTACCCCCGACGCATGCATCTACCGTAGGCCCTGCACCGGTTATCCGTGCTCCCCGGCACCGCGCTCTCTCGATGCGATCGTCGTCTCAGTCGTCATCGTCGAAACCGCGACTGCGGCGCTCCGGACGCGGTGGCCGGGGCAGGCCCGGCAGCAGATGTCCCAGCCGGTACTCGTGCAGGGCGATCACGCAGGCCTCGCTCGGCTGGTGCAGCACCACGTCGAGCCGCTGACCCCGCGCTCGCCGGCGAGCGGAGATCAGAGCTCCCGCCGCGGCAGCCGACAGCCGCTGGACCCGCGAGCAATCCACCGTCACCACCGACGGGCCTGCGATGGCGCCGATGTTCGACGCTCCGTATTTCGACGCGCTGTCGTTCGACTCGGTGTCGTTCGACTCGGTGTCCACGACTGCTCGCAGCGCCCGGTTGAGTTCCCCCCGCAACTCCAGCACGGCGTGCTTCTCCACCACCTCGGGCAGCACGACGCAGCCCACCGGCAGCGGGTCAGCCGAACGAAACCGCGCATCGGCGTCGCGGCCTGGCTGCTGCACGGAGCACAGTCAAGCCGATCCACCCGACTCGGGCGGAACAGACACGGCCGAGCCGCACCGGGAGGCGATTCGGCGACGGTACCGGCGGGCACGGCGCCGGTGTGGCGGACAAGCTCGCGACCGGCCGGCGCAGCAGCGATCCCGCGCGCCCGCCCGAGCCGGTACACACGGGGGTACCGGCCGAGGCGGCGCTCTCCGGTGGCGGGGACCGCCTGCCGGAGCTGATCCGCCCCATGTTCGCCGTCCCGGGACCGCTGCCGGTACCCGACGAGAACTACGGTTTCGAGATGAAGTGGGACGGCGTCCGGGCCGTTCTGTACGTGCGCGACGGCTCGCCGAAGGTGCTCGGCCGCAACCATCGGAACGCCACTGCCGCCTACCCCGAGCTTGCGCCGCTGGCGACGCTGTTCGGCTCGCGCAGCGTCATCCTCGACGGCGAGGTGGTGGCCTTCGACAGCGAGGGCCGGCCCAGTTTCGCGGCGTTGCAGCAGCGGATGCATGTCCGGGACGCAGCCGCCGCCCGCCGCCTGGCCGCCTCCGTACCGGTCACCTACCTCGCCTTCGACGTCCTGCACCTCGACGGTGCCACCACGCTGGAGCTGCCTTACACCGACCGCCGCGCGCTGCTGGAGTCGCTCGAGCTGAGCGGGCCGCACTGGCAGACCCCGCCGTTTTTCCGGGGCGACGGGCCCGCCGTGCTGGAGGCGAGCCGCAGCACCGGCCTGGAAGGCGTCGTGGCCAAGCGGCTGGACAGCACCTACCTGCCCGGCCGGCGCAGCGACTGCTGGGTGAAGACGAAGAACCTGCGCCATCAGAGCGTGGTGGTCTGCGGCTTCAAGGGGGGAACCGGCCGACGCGGGCTGACCCTCGGCTCGCTGCTGCTCGGGGTGCGGGACGTTCCGGGTGGCCCGCTGGTGTTCGCCGGGCACGTGGGCACCGGCTTCACAAACGCGATGCTGACCGAGCTCCGCGTGCGCCTCGACGCCCGGTCGATCGCGGACAGCCCGTTTCCCGCCGGCGTGCCGCGCGAACACGCCAGGGACGCGACCTGGGTCCGGCCGGAGCTGGTCGGCGAGGTGGCCTTCGCGGAGTGGACTGCGGACGGCCGGCTGCGGCACCCGGCGTGGCGCGGGCTGCGCCCCGAGATCGACCCCGCCGAGGTCACGCGTGAGCCCTAGCCCGCCCAAGGTTCTCGTCGAGGTGGACGGCCGTCAGCTGGCCCTGTCCAACCTCGACAAGCTGCTGTACCCGCCGGCACCCGGCGAAGCGGACGGCGGGTTCACCAAGGGTCAGGTGCTCGACTACTACAGCCGCATCGCCCCCGTCCTGCTGCCGCACCTGGCCGGCCGGCCGCTGACCTTCAAACGCTTCCCCGACGGCGTGACCGGCAAGTTCTTCTTCGAGAAGAACGCTCCGTCCCACCGCCCGCCCTGGCTACGGACGACCACCCTGCCGAGCCCGGGGAGCACCAAGAACCGAGAGACGATCACCTACGCGGTACTCGAGGACCTGCCCGGCCTGATGTGGGCAGCGAACCTCGCGACGCTGGAGCTGCACGTGCCGATGTGGCGAGTGGACGAGGCGGGCTCGGCGCTCGCCCCCGACCTGCTGGTGTTCGACCTCGACCCGGGCGCACCGGCCACGATCGTCGAGTGCTGCGTGGTGGCGGGGGTGTTGCGGGATGAGCTGGCTGCGGACGGGCTGCAGGCAGTGGCGAAGACGAGCGGCTCCAAGGGGCTACAGCTCTACGTCCCGATCGAGGACAGCGGATCGGCCGCGGAGCGGGGGCGGGGCGCGGCGCCGCCTGGCAGTACGTCGGCCTACGCCCGGGCTTTGGCGCAGCGGCTCGAGACCCGCCATCCCGAGTTGGTGGTGTCGAACATGAAAAAGGATCTGCGCGGCGGCAAGGTACTCGTCGACTGGAGTCAGAACAATCCCGCCAAGACGACCGTGGCGGTGTACTCGTTGCGGGCCCGCCCGGAGCCGACGGTCTCCACGCCGGTGACCTGGAACGAGGTGACCGGCTGCGCGCGGGCGGGCAATCCCGAGCTGCTGCGGTTCCGCAGTGAGCAGGCCCTGGCCCGGGTGGACTCACTCGGCGACCTGTTCGCGGGTGCGCTGGGGCCGCCGCATCCGCTGCCTGGCTGAGCCGGAACCCCGGACGGACCGAGGAGCCCAGCATTGGCGCGGACGGGGCCCAGCCGGGCCCAGCCGGCCTAGCCGCGCGTAGAGGGGCCCAGCACCGCTCTCAGGTGTTGCTGCCAGCGGCGCGGGTACGGCGGCGGCACGCGTACTGCCGAACCGTCCGCCGTCCGCACGGCAGCCAAGGAGACCGAATGACCAAGGGCATCGACCCGTCCACCCTGGACGACGACGACCTCGACCGCGAGCTCACGCGTCTGCACGAGACCCGCCATGAGACCTTTCTCAACGGCACCGAGGACGCGCTGAACGCACACACCGAGCGCATGCTCACCCTCGAGGCCGAGTACCTCCGCCGCTTTCCCGACCGGTCGGCGCCAGATCCGATGCGGGTGCGGGCAAGCCGCCGCAAGATGTCCGGTCAGGAATAGCACATCGATCTCAGAGCAGGAGCGCCGGTGACCGAGCCGACCATTTTCGAGATGTCCCCCGAGACCCCGGTGGAGGACGCCGTCGAGCAGCGCCAGCAGGCGACGTACGAGGAGACCGGCGCGGGCGGCCCGTCCGCCATGCCGGTCGAGGCCAACGAGGCGGACGTCATGGAGCAGGCCATGGAGGTCGGCATCGACGAGGACTACGACCGCTGAGGAGTCCCCGGCCGAGGCTGGGACGTGCATGCGGCGGTTTTCGCCGAGGGCGGACGGACGTAGCCGTCCGGACCCGGGCCCGCCCCCGCAGGAGCGACTAGCCTCGGGACGACCGCTGTGCGTGGCCCCCGATATCCAGAGGATGAGCCGTGGAAGTGAAGATCGGCGTCCAGCACGCCCCGCGAGAGCTTGCCATCGAGACCGACCAGTCCGCCGAGCAGGTGGAGAAGGCCGTCGCGGACGCGCTGCGAGCCGACCTCGGTGTTCTCACCTTGCTCGACGACAAGGGTCGGCGCGTGATCGTCCCGGCTGACAAGCTGGCGTATGTCGAGCTGGGCGAGTCCGGCCCGCGGCGGGTGGGCTTCGGCGCGTGACCGGCCGGCCATCCGGACAGCGTTACCGCTGAGAGGCACAGCCAGGCACAACAACGCCTCAGCCGCCGACAAACGTCATCCCGAGCAAGATTCCTCGACCGCCACGTAAGCCAGCACTGGTGCATGACCCCCTTTCCGCTCGGGCAGAGATCTCGCGACGGCGATTACGCCCCGAGCAGAGGAGAACCACCGTGGGTATCGAGGGAATTCTTAGCGCAATCATTGTAGGCGCCATCATCGGCGCGCTGGCTCGGCTACTGGTCCCGGGCAAGCAGGCCATGGGCATGCTGCTGACCATCGGTCTCGGCATCGTCGGCGCCTTCGTCGGCCTGATCATCGCCCAGGCCTTGGGCCTGACAGGCAGCGTGATCATGGTGCTATTGCTGCAGATCGCTGTCGCAGCGCTGATGGTGTTCCTGGTCGCCGGCGGCAGCCGCAGCCGGGGTCGCACGCGTACCCGCGTGTAGCAATCCCGCGATCCGCTTTCCACGAACGCCGGCCCGCTACGGGCCGGCGCCGTGTGCGTTCGGACACACAACTGTACCCGCCCGGCATCTTTGGACCGATTGCGCCGGGGAAAGCTTGCCATCACGGGGCACCCGCCCCCGGCATGAGGATGATCCCACTATGGAATCTCATGCATCACGAGTTGAACGGTGTAGGTGAGCGGTAATGGAAATTCTCGGGCTGATTGTGGCCGGGGCGATCATCGGTCTGCTGGGCAAGTTCGTGGCCCCCGGCGACCGTGACAACATCCCGATCTGGCTGACCGTCGTTGCGGGCGTCGTCGGCGTTCTCGTCGGCTACTACATCGCCGGAGCGCTCGGCGTGGGCGCCACTCGAGGCGTCGACTGGATCCGCTGGGCCATCAGCATCGGCGTCGCCGCAGTACTGGTGATGCTCGCCGCGGGCATGACCGGCTCGCGCAGCCGAAGCAGGAGCGGTTCCCTCCGGTAATCGGAACTCTGCTCGACGAGCTCCGGCCCTCCTCGAAGGCCGGAGCTCGTTGGCGTCCGGCGCGAACTCGTCGGGATACGGGCGCGGGGCAACGGCGCCGTGCAACGGCGCGGGGAACGGCGCGGGCAACGCGGAACACGGAAGTGCTGCCGGGTGTTTCAATTGGATGACGGTCCCTTTCGGTTCCGTCACTTCGTGCGCGGAGTGAGCTCCAGACGGTCGGAGCAGCGGTCCCCCTCGACGTCCGCCAGACGGCGTCCCGGGCGCGGGCCGGTTGTCGTTGCCGTGTCAGGACGAACTCTGCCTTTCGAGAGGTTCTCTTCTGACTACGTTCGCCGATCTCGGGGTGCGCCCCGAGACCACCCAGGCGCTGGAAGCCCTCGGCTTCGCCGCCCCCTTCGCCATTCAGACCCTTGCCGTTCCGCTGGCGCTCGCCGGCAACGACCTCATCGGGCAGGCCCGAACGGGCACCGGCAAGACGCTGGCCTTCGGTATCCCGCTGCTCGAGCGCGTCGAGACCACCGGCTCCACGTCCCCGCAGGCGCTGGTCGTCGTGCCGACGCGCGAGCTGTGCGTGCAGGTGACCGGGGACATCGCCGCGGCCGGCAAAGTCCGCGGCGTCCGCGTGCTCGCCGTCTACGGCGGACGCTCGTACGAGCCGCAGGTCGCCGCCCTCAAAGCCGGCGTGGACGTCGTGGTCGGCACCCCCGGGCGCCTGCTGGACCTCGCCCGGCAGAACCTGCTGGACCTGAGCGGCATCCGCTCGCTGGTGCTGGACGAGGCGGACGAGATGCTCGATCTCGGCTTCCTCCCCGACGTGGAGCGGATCCTGTCGCTGACCCCGGCGGACCGCCAGACCATGCTGTTCTCCGCCACCATGCCGGCTCCCGTCGTGGCGCTGTCCCGTCGCTACCTGCGCCAGCCGACGCACGTGCGCGCCGAGGACCCCAACGAGAACGCCACCGTCCCGCTCACCACGCAGCACATCTACCGCGCCCACGCGATGGACAAGATCGAGATCGTCGCCAGGGTGCTGCAGGCCGAGGACCGCGGCCTGACCATGATTTTCTGCCGGACGAAGCGGACCTGCGACAAGGTCGCCGAGGAGCTGGCCGGACGCGGCTTCGCCGCCGCGGCGGTGCACGGCGACCTCGGGCAAGGACAGCGCGAGCAGGCGCTGCGCGCCTTCCGCAGCGGCAAGATCGACGTGCTGGTGGCGACCGACGTCGCCGCCCGCGGTATCGACGTCAAGGACGTCACCCACGTGCTGAACTACCAGTGCCCGGAGGACGAGAAGACCTACCTGCACCGCATCGGCCGCACGGGCCGGGCCGGCGAGACCGGCACCGCGGTCACCCTGGTCGACTGGGACGACCTGCCGCGCTGGAAGCTGATCAACACGGCGCTCAACCTGGACTTCCAGGAGCCGGTGGAGACCTACTCGACGTCCGATCATCTGTTCACCGACCTCAGCATTCCGATGACGGCATCGGGCCGGCTGCCTCGCTCACAGCGCACCCGCGAGGGCATCGACGCCGAGGAGATCGAGGACCTGGGCGAGACCGGGCGCAGCCGGTCGCGAAAGGCCCCCGCCGCCGCGGCGGCGCCGCGGGCAGCCGGTAGCCGCCGGCCGGGCACGCGGACGCGTACTCGCTCCGGAGGCCGCAGC
>JALYNC010000043.1 GCA_030773415.1 Actinomycetota bacterium | reverse complement strand
GACGAGGGGAGGGCCGCTGGCCGGCCCTCCCCTCGTCGTCAACATGACGCCGCCCGAGGTTCTACAGCAGCTCGATCTCCTTGGCGTGGCCGGTCTTCCGGTCGATGCTGATCTCAGCGATGCCAGCGCCCGCGATGAGTGCCGACGACGCAACCTCGCCCGAGTCGTCTTCGGACTCGCCGGACTCGTCGTCGAACTCGATCTCGGTCTCCGCGTCCACCATCACGGTGACAGCCGCACGGGAGACCGTATTGACGACGAGCGTGCCGCTGACGGAATCGAAGGACGCGACGATGCCGTACCGGTCGCCCTCGTCCTCGTCGTCCTCGCCGTCCCTGTCGAGGTCCCCGGAGCACCGGTCGCCCGCAACGTCGTCCTCGTCCTCGTTGGCCTCGCCGTCCGCGTCCAGGTCCTCGGCGCCGTCCGCGATCCGGTCGCGGTCAGTGTCGCTGCTGCCGACCTTCAGACGGAGCTCGTTCTCGTCCTCGTCGTCGACGTTGTCGCGGTCGATGTCGTCGTCGTCGGCCGCGCAGAGCTCGGTGGCGTCGTCCTCGTCCTCGTTGGCGACCCTGTCCCTGTCGAAGTCCTCGTCCCCGTCAGCGACGCGGTCACGGTCGGTGTCAGCCACGTTGATCTTGGTCCGGGTCGCGGCCTCATCGCCGTCGTCCTGACCGTCGTTGTCGGTGTCCTCGTCGCGTGGATTTCCGCCCCGCTGAAACTCGCGAACGTTCGTCAGGCCGTCCTTGTCCAGATCGGTGCGTGCGTCCGCCGCGGAATGCTGGTTGAGCTTGTATTTGATTTCGAACGCGTTCGACATGCCGTCGCGGTCGAGGTCTTTGCTGGGGGCAGCAGCCGCGGGCGACGCCAAGGCGGTCACGAGCGCCAGCACCGCCCCGGTTGATATCGCCGTGGTACGCAGAGTTCTAGCCATGCTTTCCTCCTGAGCGGTCGGGGCCACCTCGTCCATGAGGCCCCACGACTTTGCGTCCCCGCCTCGCGACGGGTTTGCCTTTGTTCGAGCGGAAGCTCGGCCTTGATTAGCTCATCCGGGGCGCTTGTTCGGCTGCTAGTCACTTAGAGCTACACACGGATGGCCCAGGAGAATCACTCGAACAGGGTCGCGCAGCGGAGCGCATGGCTGCCAATCAACGGCGAAGCGCCTGGCGCTGGCCGGTGACTGCTGTGGATCGCCCCCGATTGCCCGGCGCTCGGACAACGACGGCGCCGTTCGTCAGGCTGGCGCGCCGTTCCTCACTATCGAGACGAACTCGTCCGCCACGACGCTGGCCCCACCGACGAGCGCGCCGTCGATGTCCGGGCCCGCCATGATGCTGGCGATGTTGTCGCCCTTGACCGATCCGCCGTAGAGCACGCGCACCGCGTCGGCCAGCCCACCCGAGTAGATCTCGGCGAGCTCCGTGCGGATCGCCGCACACAGTCGTTGGGCGTGCTCGGGCGTCGCGGTCTTTCCCGTGCCGATCGCCCACACGGGTTCGTAGGCGAGAACGACCGTGCGGGCACTGTCCGCGGGCAGGTCGCGAAGGGCGGCGCGGACCTGGCCGACGACGAACTCCTCAGCCGTCCGGCCCTGCTCATCGCGGTCGTCGAAGTCCTCACCCACGCACAGGATCGGCGTGAGCCCTGCCGCGTACGCCGCTCGAACCTTCGCGGCGAGGATGTCGTCGCTCTCGCCGTGGTACCTGCGCCGCTCGGAGTGCCCGACGAGGACGTACGTGCAGCCGAGCTTGGCGAGCATGCTCGCGGCGATCTCGCCCGTGTAGGCGCCGGACGCGTGCGCCGACAGATCCTGGGCACCGTAGGCGAAGCTCAGCCGCTCCCCCTCGACCAGCGTCTGGACGCTGCGCAGGTCGGTGAAGGGCGGCAGCACCGCCACCTCCACCTCGGCCAGCTCGGCCTCGGACAGCGTGAAGGCCAGGCGCTGGACGAGGGCGATGGCCTCGAGATGGTTGAGGTTCATCTTCCAGTTGCCCGCCATCAGCGGGGTCCGGCCGGAGCGGGACGCGCCGGACGTGCTGGTGCGCGACCGCTGCCGGTCACCGGGGCTGGTCATCCGCTCTCCAGGACCGTGAGCCCGGGCAGCGTCTTGCCCTCGAGGAACTCCAGGCTCGCCCCGCCGCCGGTCGAGATGTGGCTGAAGTCGTCCTCGGCGATACCGAGGGCCCGCACGGCGGCGGCCGAGTCGCCCCCACCCACCACGCTGGTTCCGTCGATGTCGGCGACGGCTCGAGCGACGCCGCGGGTTCCTTCGGCGAACGGCGTCAGCTCGAATACGCCCATCGGCCCGTTCCAGAACACCGTGCGGGCGTCGGCGATCCGCTGGCGGAACAGGCCCACGGTCGCGGGGCCGATGTCGAGGCCCTTGAGGTCGGCCGGTATCGCGTCGGCCGGCACGACTGACGCCTCGGCGTCCTCGCTGAGCTCCGCGGCGACCACCACGTCGACCGGCAGCACCAACTCCACCCCGCGCGCCGGGGCGAACTCGAGCAGCTCCCGACAGGTCTGCACCATGTCCTGCTCGAGCAGCGAGCCTCCGACGTCGTGGCCCTGCGCCTTGAGGAAGGTGAAGCACATGCCCCCGCCGATGAGCAGGCGGTCGACCGTGCTGATCAGGTTCTCGATCACCGCCAGCTTGTCGGAGACCTTCGAACCACCGAGCACGACGACGTACGGCCGCTGCGGGTCGCTCGTCAGCCGGCGCAGCACCGCAACCTCGGCGGCCACCAGCTCTCCCGCCGCACTCGGCAGTCGCTGCGCGACGTCATAGACACTGGCGTGCTTGCGGTGGACGGCACCGAAGGCGTCATCGACGTACAGCTGCGCCAGCGAAGCCAGCCGGTCGGCGAACGCCCCGCGCTCGGCGTCGTCGTTGCTGGTCTCGTTCGCCTCGAAGCGCACGTTCTCCAGCAACAGCAGGGAGCCGTCGGCCAGGGCACTAGCCGCCGCCACGGAGGCCGGCCCGGCGACGTCGGGAGCGAACTGCACCGGCCGGCCCAGCAGCTCCCCGAGCCGGTCGGCAACCGGCCGCAGCGAGAACCGCGGGTCGGGGGCGCCCTTCGGCCGGCCCAGATGGGCGCAGACGATCACGCGCGCCCCCCGGTCCAGCAGCGCGCGCAGCGTGGGCACGCTCGCCCGAATCCGGCCGTCGTCGGTGATCCGCCCATCGGCCAGCGGAACGTTGAGGTCCGAGCGGACCAGCACCGGCCGACCGGCGATCTCCCCGAGGTCGTCGACCGTGCGCATCTAGGCGGTACGCGAGCCGACGAGGGCGGTCAGATCGGCCAGCCGCGCCGAGTAGCCCCACTCGTTGTCGTACCAGCCGACCACCTTGACCGTGCTGCCAAACGCCATGGTCAGCGACGAGTCGAAGGTGCACGAGGCCGGTGAGCCGACGATGTCGGAGGAGACGATCGGGTCCTCGGTGTAGTAGATGAAGCCCTTCATCGCACCCTCGGCCGCGGCACGGTACGCCTCGTTGACCTCCTCGCGGGTGACCTCACGCTCGAGCTGCGCCACCAGGTCCGTGACCGATCCGTCCGGAACCGGCACCCGCATAGCCAAGCCGTCCAGCTTGCCCTTGAGCTCCGGAATCACCAGGGCCGTTGCCTTCGCCGCACCGGTGGTGGTGGGGATGATGTTCTGGGCGGCGGCTCGGGCGCGCCGCAGGTCCTTGTGCGGGAAATCGAGGATGACCTGGTCGTTGGTGTACGCGTGGATCGTCGTCATCAGGCCCTTGACGATCCCGAAGTTGTCCAGCAGCACCTTGGCCAGCGGGGCCACGCAGTTGGTGGTGCACGACGCGTTACTGATCACGTGGTGGTTCGCCGGGTCGTAGCGGTCGTCGTTGACGCCCATGACGACCGTCAGGTCCTCGCCCTTCGCCGGAGCGGAGACGATCACCTTCCGGGCGCCACCGTCGAGGTGCTTGCGGGCGTCGTCCGCCTTGGTGAACCGCCCGGTGGACTCGATGACCACATCGACGCCGAGGTCGCCCCACGGCAGCGCGGAAGGGTCACGCTCCGACAAGACCTTCACCGTCCGGTCGCCGATCGCGATGCCGTTCTCGGTGGCCCGGATTTCCTGCGGCAGCCGCCCGAGCACGGTGTCGTACTTGAGCAGGTGGGCCAGCGTCTTGGTGTCGGTGAGGTCGTTCACGGCCACAATGTCCAGGTCGTAGCCCGGGTTACTGGCAACCACACGCCAGAAGTTGCGGCCGATCCGGCCGAACCCGTTGACGCCTACGCGAGTCGTCACGTGCTGGTCTCCTCGCAGTATGCCGGTGCTCGACCGGCGGAGTTATGGGGTGCTCTCAACCTAATGGACGCCAGCGGGCCCAACGTAACCGCCCGGAGGCTTGATCGTTCGAGCGACTTCGCGCCGGAAGCGCCGTCACATGCCCAGCATGTCGGGGGTCAGGTTCGCCTCGGTTCCGGGCACTCCCAGCTCCTCGGCCCGCTTGTCCGCCAGGGCGAGCAGCCGGCGGATCCGGCCTGCCACGGCGTCCTTCGTCATGGGCGGGTCCGCGAGCGTGCCGAGCTCCTCGAGGCTCGCCTGACTGTGCTTGACGCGCAGTTGCCCGGCGGTCAGCAGATGTTCCGGGGCGTCCTCGCCGAGGATCTCCAGCGCCCGCTGCACCCGGGCGCCAGCCGCCACGGCGGCGCGCGCGGACCGGCGCAGGTTCGCGTCGTCGAAGTTGGCCAGCCGGTTGGCGGTCGCCCGCACCTCCCGGCGCATCCGCCGCTCCTCCCACGCCAGGACGCTGTCGTGGGCCCCCATCCGGGTCAGCATCGCGCCGATGGCGTCACCATCGCGAATGACCACCCGGTCCACGCCGCGGACCTCACGCGCCTTGGCGGCGATGTTGAGGCGACGGGCGGCGCCGACCAGCGCGAGCGCCGACTCCGAACCGGGGCAAGTGATCTCCAGCGACGACGACCGGCCGGGCTCGGTGAGTGATCCGCGGGCCAGGAACGCGCCGCGCCAGGCGGACGCTGAGTCGCACACCGCCCCGGACACCACCTGCGGCGGCAGCCCCCGCACGGGACGTCCCCGGCTGTCGATCAGGCCGGTCTGCCGGGCCAGGCTGTCCCCGTCGCGGTTGACGCGCACCAGGTAGCGGCTGCCCTTGCGCAGGCCTGCCGCAGCCACCATCGACAGGTCGGACGTGTGCCCGTAGACCTCGGCGATGTCCCGGCGCAGCCGCCGCGCGGTGAAGCCGGCGTCCAGGTCGGCCTCCACCAGGATGCGCCCCGAGGCCAGGTGCAGGCCCCCGGCGAAGCGCAGCAGCGTCGCCATCTCGGCCTTGCGGCAGCACGGCTTGGTCACGTCCAGCCGGCTCAGCTCGTCCTTGACCGCCGCTGTCATCGCCATGCGTGCTCCCCCTGTGCCGTCCGTACGGTGGGCGTCTCGTTCGGAGTTCCGGTGAAAATCGAGCGGAAGGCCACAGCCAGCGCCTCGACGTCGTGTCGCGGCGTCCCGTCAGCGGCCGCCACGCCGGCCCGCACCACGCGGGCTCCCAGCTCGCCGGCCGCCGCCAGCAAAGCAGTATCGCCCGTGTCGACCGACTCGTCCGCCAACACCACGTCCACCCCCAGGCCGGGCGCGTGCTCGCGCAGCACCTCCAGATAGGTGCTCGGCTGAAAGTCCTCGGTCTCCCCCAGCTGCGGCGCGAGATTGAGCACCAGCACCCGGCGCGCGGTGCTCGCCCGCAGGGCGGCGGCGAAGTCGGGAACGATGAGATGCGGCAGCACGCTGGTGAACCACGACCCCGGACCGAGGATGATCCACTCCGCCTCCTGCACCGCCTGCAGCGCCTCGGCACATGCAACCGGTCGCTCAGGCACCGTCCGGATGCTGCGGACCTTGCCCGGCGTCGTCGCGATGGCCACCTGACCGCGTACCGGCCGGACGGCCTCGGGGTCCGCCCGGTCCAGGCCGGCGACCGCCGCCACCAGGTCCATCGGCTGCGCACTGAGCGGCAGGACGCGCCCCGTCCCGTTCACCAGCCGGACGAGGAGCTCCAGGCTGGCCACCGGGTTTCCGGTGACCTCCGCGAGGCCGGTCAGGAGCAGGTTGCCGACCGCGTGCTGCGCCAGCTCGCCGCGGCCGCCGAATCGGTGCTGCAGCACCGCGGCCCAGCGGGCGCCTCCCGGGTCGCTGCCGGCCAGGGCGGCCACCGCCATCCGCAGGTCCCCGGGCGGGAGCGCACCCAGCTCGGCCCGAAGCCGACCCGAGGAGCCCCCGTCATCGGCGACCGTGACGACCGCCGTCAGCCGGGACGTGACCCGGCGCAGCGCCGACAGGGAGGCGGCCAGGCCATGGCCGCCTCCGAGGGCCACCACCGCCGGGCCGGCCGCAAGAGTCGTCAGCGGGGCTGCCGTCATTCCCGCCCCACGTCCCGGTGCACGACGTTCACCTCGTCGCCGGTGGCGGCCAGCCGGGAGGCGAGCTCGCCGGCCATCGCGACGCTGCGGTGCTTGCCGCCAGTGCAGCCGACCGCGAGCGTCACGTAGTGCTTCCCCTCGCGGCGATACCCCTCGGTGATCAGCTCGAACAGCTCCGTGTAGCGGTCGAGGAACTCGGCGGCGCCGGGCTGGGCGAGCACGTAGTTCCGCACCTCGCCATCTTGACCGGTCCGGGGACGCAGCTCCGGAACCCAGTGCGGGTTGGGCAGAAACCGGCAGTCCACCACGAGGTCGGCATCCACCGGTAGCCCGTACTTGTAGCCGAACGAGACCACGGTGGCGCGCAGCCTGCTCTGCTGCGCACCCGCGAAGGCCGCGCCGATCTTCGCGCGCAGTTCATGGACGTTGAGGTTGGACGTGTCCACCACCAGGTCCGCTTCGCCGCGCACGTCCCGCAGCAGTTCGCGCTCCCGGCGGATGCCGTCGATCAGCCGGCCGTCCTCCTGCAGCGGGTGGGGACGCCGGACGCTCTCGAAGCGGCGCACGAGCGCGTCGTCCGCGGCCTCGAGGAACAGCACCCGTGGCCGGGGGCCGCGCTCCGCCAGCTCGTCCAGAGTGGACCGCAGGTCGGAGGTGAAGGCGCGGCTGCGCACGTCGACCACGGCCGCGATCTGACCGACCGCGCCGCGCGAGCGTGCGCTCAGGTCCGTCATCGTGCCGAGCAGCGACGGGGGCAGATTGTCGACGACGAACCAGCCGAGGTCCTCCAGGCACTTGGCCGCGGTGCTGCGGCCGGCTCCCGACATGCCGGTCACGACCACCACCTGAACTGCCGTCTCGCTGGCCGCTGGGCCCGTCATGACCGCTCCCCTTCCGCCGCTAGCGCTTCGGCAAAGACGTCGTCCCCCGCCGGTTCGGACAGGATCTCGCCGGTGCGTGGATCCACCGCCGGGGCCGGCGATGGCGACCCAGCGAGTGCCCGCACGATCGATTCGGCTGTGGTCCGCCCGATTCCTGGCACCTGGGTGATCTCCTCCGGTGTCGCCGCCGACAGCCGCTTCATCGAGCCGAAATGCCGCAGCAGCGCCTTGCGGCGCACGTCCCCGAGGCCGGGCACGTCATCGAGCGCGCTGCGGGTCATGGAGGCGGACCGCTTCTGCCGGTGGTACGCGATGGCGAACCGGTGCGCCTCGTCGCGGACCCGCTGCAGCAGGTACAGCCCCTCGCTGCTGCGCGCCAGGACGACCGGATCGTCCTCCGCCGGCAGCCACACCTCCTCGAGGCGCTTGGCCAGCCCGCATAGGGCCACGTCCTCGACTCCAAGTTCGGCGAGCGCCCGGGCCGCGGCGGCGACCTGCGGTGGGCCGCCGTCCACGACGAGCAGGTTCGGCGGATAGGCGAACTTGCGCGGCCGGCCGGTGACGGGGTCGAGCCCCGGCCGGGCGTCCGTTCCGTCAGTCTCCGCCAGCGGTTCGACCGGCGGGATGTCGAGCTCCCCGGTGGCACGGCGGTCCTCCAGGTAGCGCCGGAAGCGCCTGCTGACCACCTCGGCGATGGCCGCCGTGTCGTCCTGGCCGTCGACACCGCGGATGGCGAACCGCCGGTACTCGGACTTGCGGGCGAGCCCGTCCTCGAACACCACCATGCTGGCGACCACGCTGGTGCCCTGCAGGTTGGACACGTCGATGCACTCGATCCGCAGCGGCGCCTCCGCCAGGCCGAGAGCCTCCTGGATCTCCCCGAGGGCTCGCGACCTGGCCGTCAGGTCACTGGCGCGCTTCGTCTTGTGCAGGGCGAGCGCCTGACCGGCGTTGCGGGCCACCGTCTGCATCAAGTCCCGCTTGTCGCCACGCTGGGGTACCCGGATCTCCACCCGGGCCCCGCGCGCGAGCCGGAGCAGCTCGGTCACCACGTCGGTGTCCGGCGGCAGCGCCGGAACCAGCACCTCGCGCGGCACCTCATTGCCTTCGCTGAGATAGATCTGCGACAGGAAGTGCTCGACCAGCTCGGACGTGCTGAGCTCCTCAACCTTGTCGACCACCCAGCCGCGTTGCCCCCGCACCCGGCCGCCACGAACGTGGAAGACCTGCACAGCCGCCTCCAGGGCGTCCTCCGCGAACGCCACGACGTCGGCGTCGGTGCCGTCGCCGAGCACGACTGCCTGCTTCTCCAGCGCCCGCCGCAGCGCCCCGATGTCGTCACGGAGCCGGGCCGCCCGCTCGAACTCGTGGGCCGCCGCCGCCGCGGTCATCTCCTTCTCCAGGCGCCGCAGGTACGGACCGGTCTGGCCGGACATGAAGTCGCAGAAATCCTCGACGATCCGGCGGTGCTCCTCGACGCTCACCCGGCCCACGCACGGCGCCGAGCACTTGTCGATGTAACCGAGCAGGCACGGCCGGCCCACCTGGCCGGCGCGCTTGAACACCCCGGCGCTGCAGGTCCGGGCCGGAAAGACGCGCAGCAGCAGATCGAGCGTCTCGCGGATCGCCCAAGCGTGCGCGTACGGGCCGAAGTACCGCACGCCCTTCTTCTTCGGGCCGCGCATGACCTGCAGCCGCGGGAAATCCTCGTAGAGCGTCACGGCCAGGCTGGGGTAGCTCTTGTCGTCCCGGTAGCGGACGTTGAACCGCGGATCGAACTCCTTGATCCAGTTGTACTCGAGCTGCAGCGCCTCGACCTCGGTGCCGACCGTCACCCAGTCCACGGCGGTGCCGGTGCGCACCATCTGCTGGGTCCGGGGGTGCAGGTTGGCGATGTCCTGGAAGTACGAGGACAGCCGGCTGCGCAGACTCTTCGCCTTGCCGACGTAGATGACACGACCTTGCGCGTCGCGAAAGCGGTAGACCCCCGGCGCGTCGGGAATGGACCCGGCCGGAGGGCGGTAGCTAGCCAGGTCGCTCATAGGGCTAGCCTAGTTGCCGAGAGTGATCACGAACGCGCGCTGCGCCACTACGGCTTCGAGAGGTCACCGGTGGGGGGGCCGTGAGTCTCAGCAAGAAGATCAGCACCGAGGTCCTCGTCGACAGCTCGGCGGGAGGACGCTGCCGTACGATTCTGCGGCTGTCCTGGCGCAGCGACGACCCTCTGGCGGTGGGCCTGCTGGTCACGCCGGAACCGGACCACCCCGCGCTGCCCCGCGGCGAGTGGGTGGTCCTGCGCGACTTCCTGCGATACGGCCTCGAGGAGGCGACAGGCGACGGCGCGGTGCGGATCGGGCCGGACGGAACCGGGAACTCGACGAAGATGCTGTTGCACCACGGCAACGGCCGCTCCTGCACGATCACCGTCGCAAGCGACGATCTCCGGAACTTCCTCGACGACACCGACCGCTGCGTCGCCGCCGGTGCGGAGCGCAGCGACGAGGCGATCGACCGGCTCATCGACCTGCTGCTGCGCGAGCGGGACTGCTGAGACACGTCGCGGTCAGCGCGCATCTGCCACGGCTGCCCGTCGGCGGCCTCCGCGGCCCGGCTCGGCGGCGGGCGGGCCGGACGGCCGGGACCGCCCCGTACCGGTTGCCCCCTCCACCGGCGGCACGGAGCCGGCAGCGCTTGTCGGACCGGCAGGGCCTGTCGCGGCGACAGCCGGCACCCGGGAACCCAGCAGCGGGCGCAGGAAGCGGCCGGTGTGGCTCTCCGAAACTGCCGCCACCGACTCGGGCGAGCCCTCGGCGACTACCCGGCCGCCACCGCTGCCACCCTCGGGCCCCATGTCGATCACCCAGTCCGCCGTCTTGATGACGTCGAGGTTGTGCTCGATGACGATGACCGTGTTGCCGGAGTCGACGAGCCGCCCCAGCACCCCGAGAAGCTTGCGAATGTCCTCGAAGTGCAGGCCCGTGGTGGGCTCGTCCAGCACGTAGACCGTGCGGCCGGTGGAACGCTTCTGCAGCTCGGCCGCCAGCTTGACCCGCTGCGCTTCACCGCCGGACAGGGTCGGGGCGGGCTGCCCCAGGCGGACGTAGCCGAGCCCCACGTCATTGAGCGTCTGCAGGTGCCGGGCGATCGCGGGCACCGCCTCGAAGAAGCTGAGCGCCTCCTCGATCGGCATGTCGAGCACCTCGGCGATCGTCTTGCCCTTGAAGTGCACCTCGAGCGTCTCGCGGTTGTACCGGGCACCGTGGCAGACCTCGCACGGCACGTACACGTCCGGCAGGAAGTTCATCTCGATCTTGATGGTGCCGTCACCGGAACAGGCCTCGCAGCGCCCGCCCTTGACGTTGAAGGAGAACCGGCCCGGCAGGTAGCCGCGGACCTTGGCCTCCGTCGTCTCCGCGAACAGCCGACGGATGTGGTCGAACACCCCGGTGTACGTGGCGGGATTGGACCGCGGCGTCCGGCCGATCGGCGACTGGTCGACACCGACCACCTTGTCGATCTGCTCCAGGCCGGTGACGCGCCGATGGCGGCCGGGAACGATGCGCGCGCCGTTCAGCCGCTGGGCGAGCACGGCGTGCAGGATGTCGTTGACCAGCGTGGACTTGCCGGACCCCGATACGCCGGTCACCGCGACGAAGCAGCCCAGCGGGAACGACACGGTGACGTTCCGCAGGTTGTGCTCGCGTGCGTCCTGGACGGTCAGCATCCGGCCGGGGGTCGGCTTACGGCGGATATCCGGGACGGGGATCGACCGGCGCCCGGACAGGTACGCCCCGGTGATCGAGCGCTCGCTGGCCCGCAGCTCCGCCACCGGCCCGCTCACCACCACCTCACCGCCGTGTTCGCCGGCGCCGGGCCCGATGTCGACGACCCAGTCCGCAACCGCGATGGTGTCTTCGTCGTGCTCGACGACGATCAGGGTGTTGCCGAGATCGCGGAGCCGGATCAGCGTCTCGATCAGCCGGTGGTTGTCCCGCTGGTGCAGCCCGATCGACGGCTCGTCCAGCACGTACAGCACTCCCACCAGACCGGAGCCGATCTGGGTGGCGAGCCGGATGCGCTGGGCCTCGCCGCCGGCGAGCGTGCCGGCGTTCCGGTCGAGCGCCAGGTAGTCCAGGCCCACGTCCAGCAGGAACCCGAGCCGGGCATTCACCTCCTTGAGCACCCGCTCGGCGATGCGGGCCTCCCGCTCGCTCAGCTGAAGCTGACGCAGGAACGCGGCGCACTCCACGATCGGCATCCGGGCCACCTCGGCGATGGACCGGCCGCCGAGCGTGACCGCCAGCGACTCGGGCTTGAGCCGTGCCCCGGAGCACGACGGGCAGGGCACCTGCCGCATGTAGCCCTCGAATCGCTCCCGGCTCGTGTCGCTCTCGGCCTCGGCGTGCCGCCGGGTGACGAACGGGATCACGCCCTCGAATCCGGTGTAGTACGACCGCTCACGCCCGTAGCGGTTGCGGTAGCGCACGTGCACCTGGTGCTCGTGGCCGTGCAGCACCGCGGCGCGGGCCTGCTCCGGCAGCCGCTCCCAGGGCTGCTCCATCCGAAACCCGATCGTCTCCGACAGCGCCCGCAGCAGGCGGTCGTAGTACTCGCGCATGTGGCCGTTCGCCCAGGGCGCCACGGCCCCGTCGGCCAGGCTCAGCTCCGAATCCGGAATGAGCAGCTCCGGATCGACCTCCATCCGCGTTCCCAGCCCAGCGCAGTCCGGGCACGCGCCGTACGGGGAGTTGAAGGAGAACGAGCGTGGCTCCAGCTCGTCGAAGGACAGGTCGTCGTACAGGCAGGCGAGGTGCTCGGAGAACGTGCGCTCGCGGTTCGGATCGTCGTCCGGCAGGTCGACGAAGTCGAGGACGACGAGGCCGCCTCCCAGCCCCAGCGCTGTCTCGATGGAGTCGGTCAGGCGGCGGCGGGATGACGCCTTCACCGCCAGCCGGTCCACGATCACTTCGATCGTGTGCTTCTCCTGCTTCTTGAGCTTCGGCGGCTCCGCCAGGGTCTCGACCGACCCGTCCACCCGGGCGCGGCTGTACCCCTTGGTCTGCAGCTCGCGGAACAGCTCGAGGTACTCACCCTTACGGCCGCGGATGACCGGGGCGAGAATCTGGAATCGGGAACCCTCCGGCAGCTCCAGCACCCGGTCGACGATCTGCTGCGGCGTCTGACGGGCGATCGAGCGGCCGCACTTGGGGCAGTGCGGCGACCCGGCCCGCGCGTACAGCAGGCGCAGGTAGTCGTAAACCTCGGTGATCGTGCCCACCGTGGACCGCGGATTGCGAGAGGTCGACTTCTGGTCGATCGAGACGGCGGGCGACAGGCCCTCGATGAAGTCGACGTCCGGCTTGTCCATCTGCCCGAGGAACTGCCGTGCGTAGGCGGACAGTGATTCGACGTACCGCCGCTGGCCTTCCGCGAAGATCGTGTCGAACGCCAGGCTGGACTTGCCACTGCCGGACAGCCCGGTGAAGACGATCAGCGCGTCGCGAGGAAGGTCGAGATGGACGTCGCGCAGGTTGTGCTCGCGCGCGCCGCGAACGATCAGACGGTCACTCATGCCGGATGGGGGCACATGCCGGGGTCACATCTTCTCGCTTGGGGCGGACAGCTTGGGTGAACAGCTTGACCAGGACAGGGGCACGCCCACCGGGCGGGCTCCTCGGCGGGATGGTGGCTGCACGCTACTGGCGGCACGGTCGGCGCCGAACGGCTGGCGGGACAACCGGCGGGACGGGTGCCGGGACGGCTGGCGGGATGGGTGGCGGCGGGGGCGTTTCAGAAGTCGTCCACGATGCTAACTACCGGCACTGACAAGTTCTTTCCGGCGAACGCCCCTCGACGGGCGCCGGCGACGGGAGCGAGATATGACGACGTACACGGGCACCGTGAAGGTGGGTGGGCCGGCCGACGTCCGGCAGGCCGGCAAACTCGAGATCACGAAGGTGGAGGTGGGGCCGTACGGCAACAACGCCTACCTGCTGCGCTGCACCGAGACCGGCGAGCTGGTGCTCATCGACGCGGCGAACGACGCCGCGACGCTGCTGGAGCTGATCGGCGGGCGGCCGCTGGCCAAGGTGATCACCACGCACCGGCACAACGACCACTGGTACGCGCTGGAGGAGGTCGTGCAGGCGACCGGCGCGACGGTGGTGGCTCATCCGGAGGACGCCGACCGGCTGCCGGTGCAGGTCGAGCCCGTGCGGGACGGTGACACGGTGGCGGTCGGCTCCTGCACGCTGCGCGTGATCCACCTGGTGGGGCACACGCCGGGCAGCATCGCGTTGGTCTACGACGGCGACGGCGAACTCGTGGACAGCCCGCACATCTTCACCGGCGATTCACTGTTTCCCGGCGGCCCCGGCAACACCGAGAAGGATGTCGGCCGCTTCACGTCGCTGATGAACGACCTGGAGGCGAAGGTGTTCGGCACGCTGCCGGACGCCACCTGGGTGTACCCCGGCCATGGCGTGGACACCACTCTGGGCGCTGAGCGCCCCAGCGTTCCGGAGTGGCGCGCCCGGGGTTGGTGAGCCCGCACCCCGGTCCAGCTGCCGCCTACCTCGGCGGCTATCCACAGCTGGGTTCAGGCGATGTCCGCGCGGCGCAGGACGTCGGTCAGCTGCTCCACCGTCGGAGCGGCTGACCGGCTACCGGCCGTCGAGAAGATTCGGCAGGACAAGCCTGCCGCCACCTCACCCTCGAAGGGGTCGACCCCGTCGATCAGCACCGTCGGCGATCCACGCATGCCGAGGCGCTGTGCCTCCTCCTCGGTGTCGACCCGGCGCAGCTGGACCGACTCCGGGATGCCGAGCCGGCGCAGCGCCGCGTACAGGGCCGCCTGGGTTGCCGCCAGGTTAGGGCAGTCGTCCACGAACAGAAGCTGGATATCAGGGGAAGCACCGGAGGCCGGTGCCGAGGACATGGTCATGACACACCTGCTGCCGTCATCTGCCGCAGCTCCTTCTTCAACTCGTTGATCTCGTCCCGTAACCGGGCTGCCAGCTCGAACTGAAGATCCGTGGCGGCGGCCAGCATCTGGTCGCTCAACTGCTGAATGAGGCTCGCCAGCTCGGCGCGCGGCATGCCGGCCAGCTCGCCGGCGTGCCGGCCGACGCCGTCCCCGGCGGCCTTCCGGCTGCGCGAGGAGAGCCCCGGAACGGGCGTCTTGCCGCGGCTCTGCTGGCGGCCGGCTCCGCCGATCAGCTCGTCGTCCGCCGCCTCTCGGTACACGTCGTCCAGGATGTCGGCGATCTTCTTGCGGAGCGGCTGCGGATCGACGCCCATCGCCCGGTTGTAGGCCACCTGCTTCTCGCGTCGGCGGGCCGTCTCGTCGATGGCGCTGCGCATCGACGGCGTGACCGTGTCGGCGTACATGTGCACCTGCCCGGAGACGTTGCGGGCCGCCCGTCCGATCGTCTGGATCAGCGAGCGGCCGGAGCGCAGGAAGCCCTCCTTGTCGGCGTCGAGAATCGACACCAGCGACACCTCCGGCAGGTCGAGCCCCTCACGCAGGAGGTTGATACCCACCAGGACGTCGTACTCCCCCATCCGCAGCTCCTTGAGCAGCTCGATCCGCCGGATCGTGTCCACCTCGCTGTGCAGGTAGCGCACGCGGATACCGAGCTCCAGCAGGTAGTCGGTGAGGTCCTCGGACATCTTCTTGGTCAGCGTGGTGACCAGTACCCGCTCGTCGCGCTCCGTGCGGAGCCGGATCTCATGGACCAGATCGTCGATCTGACCCTTGGTGGGCTTCAGCACAATCTCCGGATCGACCAGCCCGGTCGGCCGGATGATCTGCTCCACCGCGCCCTGGCCGCGGGACAGCTCGTACGGCCCGGGGGTCGCCGACAGGTAGACCGTCTGCTCGATGCGGTCGAGGAACTCCTCCCACTTCAGGGGACGGTTGTCCATCGCGCTCGGCAGCCGGAAGCCGTGGTCGACCAGCGTGCGCTTACGGCTCATGTCCCCCTCGTACATCGCGCCGATCTGCGGCACCGTGATGTGTGACTCGTCCAGGACCAGCAGAAAGTCATCGGGGAAGTAGTCGAGCAGGGTGTGCGGCGCCGTGCCCGGGGCCCGGCCGTCGATGTGCCGTGAATAGTTCTCGATACCGGAGCAGAAGCCGACCTGGCGCATCATCTCGATGTCGTAGGTGGTCCGCATGCGCAGCCGCTGCGACTCCAGCAGCTTGCCGTGGCGTTCCATCTCGGCCAGCCGGTCGGCGAGCTCCAGCTCGATACCGGTGATGGCCTTCTCCATGCGCTCCGGGCCGGCCACGTAGTGCGTCGCGGGAAACACGTGCAGCTGCTTGACCTCACGGACCACCTCACCCGTGAGCGGGTGCAGGTACATCAGCCGCTCGATCTCGTCGCCGAACATCTCGATCCGGACGGCGAGCTCTTCGTACACCGGAAAGACCTCGACGGTGTCCCCGCGCACCCGGAAGGTGCCGCGGGTGAAGGCGAGGTCGTTGCGGGTGTACTGGATGTCGACGAACCTGCGCAGCAGCTTGTCGCGCTCGATCTCCTGGCCGACCTCGAGCTGCACCATCCGGTCGACGTACTCCTGCGGGGTGCCGAGACCGTAGATGCAGGAGACGGAGGCCACCACGACCACGTCCCTGCGGGTCAGCAGGCTGTTCGTCGCGGAGTGCCGCAGCCGCTCGACCTCCTCGTTGATCGAGGAGTCCTTCTCGATGTAGGTATCGGTCTGCGGAACGTAGGCCTCGGGCTGGTAGTAGTCGTAGTACGAGACGAAGTACTCGACGGCGTTGTTCGGCAGCAGGTCGCGGAACTCGTTGGCCAGCTGCGCGGCGAGGGTCTTGTTCGGCGCCATCACCAGCGTGGGACGTTGCAGCCGCTCGATCAGCCACGCCGTGGTGGCCGACTTGCCGGTGCCGGTGGCACCCAGCAGGACGACGTCCTGCTCGCCGTCGCGGATCCGGCGCTCCAGATCATCAATGGCCGTCGGCTGGTCGCCGGACGGCTGGAACTCGCTTACCACCCGGAACGGCGCGGTGCTGCGGGCGATCTTGCTGCTGTCCAGTGACGTGCTGGTGTCCAGCGACGTGCTGGTGCTCGCGGACGTGCGGGTGCTCGCCGACGTGCTGGTGCTCGCCGACGTGCTGGTGCTGACGGACGTGCTGCTGCTCACGGATCCAACCTACGGCCGGGGTACGACAGTTTCGCTTCCCTCAACGTCAGGGGGCGGAGCGTCATGCCCCGAACCCGCGACGGTTGCTCGCGCCCGTGCCTGCAGCAACCGCCACAGCGACCCCACCTGCCGATCGAGGGAGGTGAGGTCGGCGTCGTTGTGCACGATCACGTCGGCCACCGTCCGCCGTTCGCTGTCCGACGCCTGCGCCGCGATGCGGGCCTGCGCCTCCGCCGCTGTCATCCCGCGCACGGACGTCAGCCGGCGCAGCCGCTGCTCCACGGGGGCCTGCACGACCACGACCATGTCGTAGGCGCCCGCCCGGCCGTTCTCGACCAGCAGCGGCACGTCGTTGACCACGATCGCGTCCGGCCGTGCCGCCGCCATTCGACGCTCGGTCTCCGCCCGGACGCGCGGGTGAACGATGCCGTTGAGCCGGCCACGGTTGTCCGGATCCGCGAACACCAGCCGGGCGAGCCGCGCCCGGTCGAGCCGCCCGTCGGGCCCCACCACGTCCGGTCCGAAGGCCGCCACGACCTCGGCGAAACCGTCGGTGCCCGGCTCGACCACCTCGCGGGCGAGCACATCGGCGTCGATCAGCACCGCCCCGCGCTCGGCGAGCCGGCGGCTCACCTCGCTCTTGCCGGAGCCGATGCCGCCGGTCAGACCGACCCGCACGCCGGCACCACCTCCCCGTTCAGGGTGTCAACACGGGCGCGGGCCCCATCCGAGCGTGTCGGATGAGGCCCGCGGACGTACAGCCGATGCGGAACTGACGGGTCAGGCGCCGCCGGTGAGCTTCTCGCGCAAGGCGGCTAGCTGCTCGTCGCTGGCGAGGGCACCACCCGCGGGGGCGGCCGGCGCGTCGCCGCGGTCCTCGTCACCATCGGCCGCGGCGCTGCCGTCCGAACTGTAGGACGTGAGCCCGGCGGCCTCGGCCTCCTCGGCCTGCGCCTTGGAGATCTGCTGCTGGTGCTGCTCGTAGCGGGCCTGAGCCTCGGCGTACTGGCGCTCCCACTCGGCCTGCTGCGCCTCGAAACCAGGCAGCCACTCCCCCGTGTCGGCGTCGAAGCCCTCCGGGTAGATGTAGTTGCCCTGCTCGTCGTACTGCGCGGCCATGCCGTACTGCGTCGGGTCGAACTCGGCCGGCGCGCCTCCCGGGGCACCTTCGTTCGCCTGCTTGAGCGACAGGCTGATCCGGCGGCGCTCCAGGTCGATGTCGATGACCTTGACCAGGATCTCGTCGTTGACGTTGACGACCTGCTCCGGAATCTCCACGTGGCGCTCGGCGAGCTCGGAGATGTGCACCAGGCCCTCGATGCCCTCGTCGACCCGGACGAAGGCGCCGAACGGCACCAGCTTGGTGACCTTGCCAGGCACGACCTGTCCGATGGCGTGGGTACGGGCGAACTGCTGCCACGGGTCTTCCTGCGTGGCCTTCAGCGACAGCGAGACGCGCTCGCGGTCCATGTCGACGTCGAGCACCTCGACGGTGACCTCCTGGCCGACCTCGACGACCTCGCTCGGGTGGTCGATGTGCTTCCAGGACAGCTCGGAGACGTGCACCAGACCGTCGACGCCGCCGAGGTCGACGAAGGCGCCGAAGTTGACGATGGAGGAGACCACACCGGCACGCACCTGGCCCTTGGCCAGCTTGGTGAGGAAGTCCTGCCGCACCTCGGACTGCGTCTGCTCCAGCCAGGCCCGACGCGAGAGCACGACATTGTTGCGGTTCTTGTCCAGCTCGATGATCTTGGCCTCGAGCTCCTTGCCGACGTACGGCTGAAGGTCGCGCACGCGGCGCATCTCGACCAGCGAGGCGGGCAGGAAGCCGCGGAGCCCGATGTCGAGGATCAGGCCACCCTTGACGACCTCGATCACCGTTCCGGTCACGATCTCGTCGTCTTCCTTGAGCTTCTCGATCGTGCCCCAGGCGCGCTCGTACTGGGCGCGCTTCTTGGACAGGATCAGCCGGCCTTCCTTGTCCTCCTTCTGCAGGACAAGGGCCTCGACGTGGTCACCGACGGTGACGACCTCGTTGGGGTCGACGTCGTGCTTGATCGACAGCTCGCGCGACGGGATGACACCCTCGGTCTTGTAACCGATGTCGAGCAGGACCTCGTCCCGGTCCACCTTCACGATCGTTCCGTCGACGATGTCGCCATCGTTGAAGTACTTGATCGTCAGATCAATTGCGGCCAGGAAATCCTCGGCGCTGCCGATGTCATTGATCGCGACCTGCGGGGTCTGCGGCGCGCTCGAGGGGCTGGCGGGACGTACGTCGGTCGTACTCGTCATAGGGGCGGGAGCTCCGGCTACGGTTAGTCGATCGGGAGCGCGGAGGGCCCTTTTCGTTCGCCGAGGACGGATGCAGGTTCCATGACAGTTCTCGCCATGATTCGGACCGACAAGTCGACACAACGAGCGCGAGCCTGCTTCGGTGAGGCACGGCAGACCCACAGCGCGACGCTCAGGATACGGGCCCGCGCGGAAGGCGGTCAATGCAGGTGCCCGCACGATGACTGATCCTTTCCGCACAGCCGGCGCGCGGCAGCATGGCGACGAGGGCACGGCGGCCAACCGGCGCTGGTGGGACGACAACAGCGCCGGGTACCTGGCCGAGCACGGCGACTTCCTGGGTGACGCCCGGTTCCTGTGGGGCCCGGAGGGGCTGGACGAAGCGCAGGCACGGCTGCTCGGCGAGGTCGCCGGGCGCCGGGTGCTGGAGGTCGGCTGTGGCGCCGCGCAGTGCGCCCGCTGGCTGCGGCGACGCGGCGCCGACGTGGTGGCGCTCGACCTGTCCGCCGGCATGCTGGCCGAGGCATGCGCGATCGACCGCCGGACCGGTGTGCGCCTCGCTCTGGTGCAGGGCGACGCCACGGCCCTGCCCTTCGCGGACGGCACCTTCGACCTGGCCTGCTCCGCCTATGGAGGCGTGCCGTTCGTCGCCGACTCCGCGGCCGTGATGTCGGAGGTGGCGCGCGTCCTGCGGCCGGGTGGGCGCTGGGCCTTCTCGGTCAGCCACCCGATTCGCTGGGCGTTTCCGGACGATCCGGGGCCGGCGGGGTTGACCGCCACACTGTCCTACTTTGACCGCCGCCCGTATGTCGAAAGCGATCAGGACGGCACGGTCACCTATGCCGAGCACCATCGGACTCTCGGCGATCGTGTCGCGGAGATCGTCGCCGCCGGCCTGTCGCTGCGCGCTCTCGTCGAGCCGGAATGGCCCGAGCGATCAAATCGGATATGGGGCGGCTGGAGCCCGCTGCGGGGGCAGCGGATCCCGGGAACCGCGATCTTTGTGGCTGACAAACCCGAGTAGTGCCGAACGTCCTGAAGTACTACAAGCGCGCAACACCCGTCCCCAGTGAGACACGACACGTCTGGCCAATTTGCACCATTTTGCGGCACTTGTGATGCCCAGACGCAGTGGATCAACTACGGTGGGTGACCATGTGCCTGAACCATGGGAACACCCCTGATCAGCTGGGCGACTTCTGCGACGAACCGGGCAGCGGCGGGGGGCCGGCACCGTACGCGCAAGCCGTCCGCGGGGCGGTCGGCCGACGCACCGTCCTAGCCGCGGCCGTGGCGGCCACGGTTCCCGCGGGGCTCTGGCCGGACCGGGCATTCGCGGCCTCCCGGCAGGAGCCCCTGGCCGACGGGCTGCTGACCAGCACAACCGCCGCCGAAGCAGCGGCGGCGAGCGTCGACGCGTCACAGAACGGGTGGCCCGTCTCACCCGATCCGACGGCGATCGGTTGCCGCGTGTACCCCATCGCGGGCTCGGACGCGTCGCTGCAGCTGCGCAGCGGCGACGTCGCGACGGTGATGCTCTACGTCGCCACCCGGCTGCACCGTGAGATCGAGCCGCTCGTCCGCTCATATACGGCCGCCCACAGTTTCCGGAAGATCAGCGGAACGGCCGTCTACTCGAACCACGCCTCGGGCACCGCGATGGATCTCAACTGGCATCGCCACCCGTACGGCGCGGCGAACACTTTCACCCCCGCTCAGGAATCGGTGCTGCGCGACATCCTCGACAAGTGCCGCGGTGTGGTGCGCTGGGGTGGCGACTACAGCTCCACGCCGGACGACATGCATTTCGAGATCAACGTTGCGCCCGGTGACCCGCGGCTGAGCCAGGTGGCGCGCGCACTCGCCGACGGAGCTCCCACGGACCGGGCGCCCTCCACCGCGGTCAATCTATTCGGCCGCACGCCGAACGGCCTGCTGTACCACCGGCACAACGAGGGAGGCGACTGGACCCCCTGGTCACGGATCTACGTTCCCACCTCAGGAGTCGCGACGTCGCCGAGCGTCGTGTCCCTCGGCAGCGGCGACTACAGCCTCTACGTCGGCAACACCGGCCGCGGGGTCTCGGCCACGCGTTACCGGCAGGGCAGCGGCTGGGGCGGCTGGACGGACCGCGGCGGTATCCTCGCCGGCGCGCCCACAGCGGTGCACACCGGCGGCTACACGAACCTGTTCGGCACCTGGGCGACGGGTGTACCGGTGCAGGCCCACAACCGGTCGGGGAGCTGGTCGTCCTGGTTCCCCATCGGTCCGTCCTCGGGCCGGCTGAGCGCCCCTCCGGCGGTGGCCGCCTCTCCGAACGGCGTCTGGGACGCCTTCGGCATCGGCCTGGACGCCAAGGCGTACACCATGCGGTACAGCCCCGGCGTCGGCTGGGGTAGCTGGCGGGCGCTGCACGGCTCGTTCAAGGGCGGCCTGTCCGCCGTCTTCGGCGGCTCGCAGGTGAAGGTGTTCGGCACCGGCCTGAACGGCGTGCTGTACCAGACGGACAACGCCGACGGATTCTGGCGCCAGTGGTACCCGGTCGGTCCACCGGCCGGCCGCCTGGCCTCGCCGCCCTGCGCGGTGGCGCTGGCGGGAGGCGCGTTCGAGGTCTACGGCATCGGCCTCAACGGCGCCGCCTACGTGCTGCGGTACTCCCCCGGTTCGGGTTGGGGGGAGTGGACCAACCTCGGTGGGCAGCTCCGCGGGTCCGTGTCAGCCACCGTCATCCGGTAGCCGCGCCCCGGGCGCCCAGGGCAGCCTCGACCTCGGCGGCCACAAGAGGAGCCAGCCACCCGGCGTACGACGTCGTCAGGTGGTTGTCGTCGCGATAGACCAGCAGGTTGCCGACCACGGCCGGGCAGGACGTCCCGACGCAGAACCACGGCGTCACGTCGACGTACCGCCCGCCGGCGCGGGCGACGGTGGCACGCTCGGCGGCGATGCCGGCCCGCTGCACCGACGCGGTGGGGTCCGTGGCACACGCAGCGGCATCGTGCAGGTTCTCCGCCAGACAGTCGGGCACGTCACGCCCGGGAAGCGGCGGGGGTCCGAGGACGACGACCTGCGCTCCGGTCGCCCGGATCTGCCGCACCATGTCCGTCCATCCCGCAAGCCATTGAGGTCCGAAGACCTCGAAGCGGTAGACGTCGCTGTAGTGCCGTGCCGCGCCGAGGACCACCACGGCCGGACGCTCCGTGCGGATCCGCTCCAGCACCCGCGCCCGCCACTCGTCGCACTCGGAATAGGTGCGGGCCAGGACCGGGCTGTGGAACGACAGGGTCACGGGCGGGCACGTGGTCTTGGTCAGCGACGTGAGCCGCCAGTTGCGCGGCGCCTGCGCCGCCGCCGCCAACGCGGGGAACCACTGGGTGGCGTGTGAGTCGCCGGTGAGCAGAACCGCTGGGGCCGGGCCGGTCGACCCGTAAGCGCAGGCGCGCAGCGTGGTCCCGCGGTAGGAGGCGTGGCATCCGTCGGTGAAGGGGTCGGCTATGTCCGCG
Source organism: Actinomycetota bacterium (assembly GCA_030773415.1). GTDB lineage: Bacteria > Actinomycetota > Actinomycetes > JALYNC01 > JALYNC01 > JALYNC01. The sequence goes on along the minus strand of JALYNC010000043.1, from coordinate 13,045 downwards.
TGCGCGCCCTCCAGCGACGGGCGGAGGTTGCCCGGAACGGCTCGCAGCGCGGCCCCCGCGGCAAGGGCCCCCGTCACGGCCGGCGGCACGGACGTCTCTGCCGGCCCGGTGGCGCGCCGGCCGGTCGGCCGGTGCGGCACGCGGTCGGCTGACCCGGCAGGCTCGTCCAGCGACCGTGGCGCTGCCGTCGCCCGTCCGGCGTCCAGCCGAGGAAGCGCGGTTGCCGCGGCAATCGTCGACGTCCCCGTCACGACCGTGACGATCATCGCCATGACGAGCGCCCGGCGCGGCGGCAGGAGCACGCGTGCGTGCCGCAGTGGCTCCTCCAGCAGCCGAACCGTCGCGTACGCGAGGGCGACGCTCAGCACGACGAGCGCCGTACGTTCGATCGCGCCCGCCTGGCCGTCCAGCGCCGCGGCACCGAGCACGAGCACCGGCCAGTGCCACAGGTACCAGGCGTAGGACATCCGGCCACCCTGCTGCAGCGGCGCCCAGGCGAGTACCCGTCCGGGACCGCGTCGGGAGGGCCGCGACTCCGCGAGCAGCACGGCGGCGGTCGACGCCACCGGCAGAACAGCTACCACACCGGGGAAGGGCGTCGCGTCGGTCAGCAGAAACATGGTCAGCGCGATGCCGGCCAGACCCGACCACGCCAGGGGGGCGCGCCAGGACCCGAGAACAGCGGACAGGGCCGGCGAGACCAGCGCCACGACCGCTCCGGCGCCGAGCTCCCATGCCCGGGTGGGCAGCGAGAAGAACGCCCACGGCTGCGACACCTGCGTGAGCACCACGGACAGTGCCAGGGATCCCGCGACCAGCACCGCCAGAACGGCCAGTGCGCCGCGGTATGGCCGGCGCCGAGCCACTGTGACCGTGCCGAGGAGCAACAACGGCCATATCAGGTAGAACTGCTCCTCCACGCCGAGCGACCAGTAGTGCAGTAGTGGCGAGGGCGCGCTGTGCCCGCCCAGATAGTCGGTCGCGTTGTGCGCGAACCGATAGTTGCCGGCGTACAGCGCCGTCGCCGTGGCGTCGGCCAAGACGGACCGGGCGGCGAGCGGCGGAAGCAGCAGCACGGTGCCCGCCACGGTGACCAGGAGCACGAGTGCGGCCGATGGCAGCAGGCGGCGAGCCCGACGGGCGTAGAAACCCGCCAGATCGACGCGTCCGGTCGCCTCCACCTCCCGCCACAGCAGGCGGGTGATCACGAATCCGGACAGGACGAAGAAGACATCGACGCCGGCATAGCCGCCCGGAAGCCGGGCGGGGGCCGCGTGGTAGGCCACGACGGAGACGACAGCGATCGCTCGCAGGCCCTGGACGTCGGTGCGGTAACGGTCCGGCACGGGGCCGGCCGCTGAGCCGACTGCTGGGCGGACCGCTGAACCGGCTCCTGCGCCGCCTGCTGAGTGCACTGCCACCCTTCCCCTACTCCGGTCAGGCCGGGACCGCGGCAGCACGGGGATGTCGTTCCAGAGCAGAACGGCCGGCGGCCATGCCTTTCCTGACGTTACCCGCCGGAGGGCCGACCGGCCGAAGCGAGAACTCCGAATCGCCGGTCGCCGCCGGGCGGGCCGGCGATCAGCAGGGGCGCAGCTGCGGTCAGTCGCCGGCCGGCCCAGGCGCCGGCTCCCAGTGCACGACCTTCGTGGTGGTCACCTCGTCCAGCAACTCCGGTCCGTAGCCGAATCCCCGACCGCTGCCCCGGTGCGGTTCGGCTGCGCCGCCGGGCGCCCCGCCGAAGACCGCGTTGATCTTCACGGTGCCGACCGGAAGCGTCCGCCAGGCCCGCTGCGCGCGCTCGGTCGAGGGGGTGAGCACGGTGGCGGCCAGGCCGTACGGCGACTCGGAAGCGGCCGCCAGCGCCTCGTCGAACGACGACACCACCCGGACGGCAGCGACCGGCCCGAACGTCTCCTCGCTCATTACGGCCATCGTGTCGGTGCAGCCGGTCAGCACGGTGGGCGGGTAGAACGCGCCCGGCCCGTCAGGCACCGTCCCGCCCGCACGCAATTGGGCCCCACCGTCGACCGCCTCCCGGACGTGGGCGTCCACCACCTCGCGCTGCCGCGTGTCGACGAGTGGCCCCATGGTGGTGCGCGGATCCAGCGCCGGGCCCACCGACAGCTTGCCGGCCTCGGCGACCAGAGCCTCGACGAAGGGCTCCGCTACGTCCGCGTGCACATAGATCCGCTCCACGCTCGTGCAGATCTGCCCCGCGTTGGCGAAGGCCCCCACGCCGGCCTGAGCGGCGGCCCAGGACGGGTCGACGCCGGCGTCCACGATCAGGGGGTCCTTTCCGCCGAGCTCCAGCAGCGCCTTGGCGCCCGTGCGGCCGGTGACCTCGGCGATCTCCCGGCCGGTGGCCATCGACCCGACGTGGATGACTAGATCCACGTCCGCGTGCGCCGCCAGCGGGCGCCCGGCCCGGGCGTCACCGTGCACGAGGTTCACCACGCCGTCCGGCAGGGCCAGTAGCTCCACCAGCCGCGCCCCGGACAGCGGCGTGCGCTCCGACGGCTTGAAGACCACGGTGTTGCCGGTGACCGCGCAGGCAGCGATCAGACCGCACGAGATGGCGACCGGGTCGTTCCACGGGGTCAGCACCACGGCCACCCCGCGCGGCTCGAAGACCATCAGGTCGGTGGCGCCCCAGTTGCCCTGCAGGCTGCGGCCCCGGTGCAGCGGACCCAGCTCGGCGTACTGCTCGATCGTCTCGATACCGGCCATCACACCGCCCAGAGACTGCTCCAGCGGCTTGCCGCCCTCCCGGCTCTGCAGCTCGGCCAGCTCGCCGGCGTGCTCCCGCAGGCGACGCGCCGCGGCCTTCAGCGCTGCCCCCCGCTCCCCCGGCGCGGTGCGCGCCCAGCCGGGGAAGGCAGCGCGGGCCGCCGTTACGGCGGCGTCCGCGTCGGCCGGGCAGCCGGCCGGGATGCTGGCGATCCGCTCCCCGGTCGAGGGGTCGACCACGTCGATCGTCTCGTCGGACGTCGAGGTACTCGTCCGGCCGTCCAGCCGCAGCAGAGCCGGCTCCGTCGTCGCCGTCATCTCGATCCTTCCCCGGGGTCCGCACCGTCGGCTGCGGCGCTGACCGGAGCGTAGACGGGCGCCGTCGCCGGCTCGCCACCGGCCGCCTCGCGCCATCGGCCGCCTCGCGCCGCCGGCAGCCGGGGGCGTAGCGTCCGGCCATGGAATTCCGTCGGCTGGGCTCCAGCGGCCTGAAGGTCAGCGTCCTGACGTACGGAAACTGGGTCACGCACGGCAGTCAGGTGGCCGACGAGGCCGCCGCGGCCTGCGTGCGGGCCGCACTGGACGGCGGCATCACCTCCTTCGACACCGCGGACGTGTACGCCGCGGGTAGGGCGGAGGAGATCCTCGGCGCCGCACTGAAGGGCGAGGACCGCACCGGCATCGAGGTCTTCACCAAGGTGTACGCCCCGATGGGTAGCCGGCCCAACCAGAGCGGGCTGACCCGCAAGCACATCCGCGAGGGCATCGACGCGTCGCTGCGCCGGCTGGGCATGGACTACGTGGACCTGTACCAGGCCCACCGGTACGACCACGAGACGCCGCTCGAGGAGACGATGCAGGCCTTCGCCGACGTGGTGCGGTCGGGCAAGGCCTTCTACATCGGGGTGTCCGAGTGGCGGGCGGAGCAGATCCGGGCCGCGAAGGAGCTAGCCGACGAGCTCGCGGTGCCGCTCGTGTCGAACCAGCCGCAGTACTCCGCGCTGTACCGGGTCATCGAGGCCGAGGTGATCCCGGCCTGCCGCGAGCTCGGACTCAGCCAGGTCGTCTGGTCGCCGCTGGCCCAGGGGGTACTGACCGGCAAGTACGCCGCCGGTCAGGCGCCGGCGGCCGGAACGCGCGCCACCGACACGGCCGGTGGCGGAGCGCAGTTAATCCAGAAGCTGCTGCGCGACGAGGTGCTGGAGCGGGTTGCCGCACTTCGGCCTCTCGCCGACGAGGCGGGGCTGTCGATGGCGAATCTGGCGCTCGCCTGGGTGCTGGCCGAGGAGAACGTCGCCTCGGCGATCATCGGCGCCTCCCGGCCGGAGCAGGTGCACGACAACGTGCGCGCCGCCGGCGCCCGGCTCGATCCCGAGCTCAAGCGCCGGATGGAAGAGATCCTGGCCCCGGTGGTGGAGAGCGACCCGGCGCTGACCACCAGCCCCAACCCGCGCTGACCTGCGGGGCGCTTCCGCCGGCCCCGGCGCGTCAGGCACGGCCGAGACCGTCGGCCGCTTTCTCAGTGGGCGGCGTCGTCCCAGGTGCGCCCGGTTCCCACACTCACGTCGAGCGGCACGGACAGCGGGTACGCGCCGCCCATCTCCCGGCGCACGATCTCCTCCGCCGCTTCACGCTCCCCCGACCCCACCTCGAGCACCAGCTCGTCGTGCACCTGAAGCAGGACGCGCGTCGACAGCTTCGCCGCCCGCAGCGCGTCGTCCACCCGAAGCATGGCGATCTTGATGATGTCGGCTGCCGACCCCTGAATCGGGGCGTTGAGCGCCATCCGCTCGGCCATCTGCCGGCGCTGACCGTTGTCACTGGCCAGATCCGCCAGGTACCGGCGGCGGCCCAGGATGGTTTCGGTGTAGCCGTCCTTGCGTGCCTGCGCCACCACGTCGCGCAGATAGTCCCGCACCCCGCCGAACCGCTCGAAGTAGGCGTCCATCTGCTCGCGTGCCTCGTCAGGGGTGATCTTGAGCTGCTGGGCCAGCCCGAACGGCGAGAGCCCGTACGCCAGTCCGTAGGACATCGCCTTGATCCGGCGGCGCAGCTCAGGGTCAACCTGCTCCGGTGGTAAGCCGAAGGCCTGTGACGCCACGAACGTGTGCAGATCCTCACCGGAGCCGAACGCCTCGATCAAGCCCGCGTCCTCCGACAGGTGAGCCATGATCCGCATCTCGATCTGGCTGTAGTCCGCGGTCATCAGGCAGTCGAAGCCCTCGCCCACGACGAACGCCTTGCGGATCTGCCGGCCCTCTTCGGTCCGGATCGGGATGTTCTGCAGGTTGGGGTCGGTCGACGACAGCCGCCCGGTCGCGGCGATCATCTGCATGTAGGAGGTGTGGATGCGCCCGGCCGGGTCCACCATCGGAATGAGCGAGTCGACGACGGTCTTGAGCCGCGAGACGTCCCGGTGGCGCATCAGCAGGTGCAGCAGCTCCACGTCCGGTCGCTGCTCGAGCAGCCACTGCAACGCATCGGAGTCGGTGGTGTAGCCCGTCTTGATCTTCTTGGTCTTCGGCAGACCGAGCTCGTCGAACAGCAGTGCCTGCAGCTGTTTCGGCGAGCCGAGGTTGAACGGCCGCCCGGCCGCCCGGTACGCCTCCTGCTCCACCGCCTTCACCTGCCCGGCGAACTCCGCCTCCAGAGAAGCCAGGTGCTCGGAGTCGGCCGCGATGCCGGTGCGTTCCATTCGCGCCAGCAGGCCGACCAGCGGCAGCTCGACCTCGCGCAGCAGACGCGTGCCGCCGCGCCGCTCCAGGTCCGCGTCCAGCGCGTCGGCCAGATCCAGCACCGCCCGGGCACGCACGATCTCGGCCTCCGCGGTGTCCTGCTCGTCCCCGCCGTCCAGTGACAGCTGGCCAGCGGTCGGGGTCTCGGCTCGCAGCTCACGGCGCAGGTAGCGCAGCGACAGGTCGCCGAGGTCGAACGAGCGCTGCCCCGGCAGCGCGAGGTACGCCGCGAGCGCCGTGTCGCTGGTGACGCCGCGCAGCTCCATCCCGCGCGCCGCCAACGCCAGCAGCGGGCCCTTGACGTCGTGCGCGGCCTTGGCCAGCTCCGGGTCGGCGAGCCAGGCGGCGAGCGCCCGCTCGTCATCCTCGGGCAGCTGGACGGGGTCGAGGTACGCGCCGGTGCCGTCGGCGGCCGCCAGCGCGATGCCGGTCACCTCACCGGTTCCGCGCCCCCAGGTGCCGGCCACCGACAGGCCCGTCCGGCCCGGGCCCGCCGCGTGCTCGGCCAGCCAGGACGCCACCTCACCCGGGCCGAGCTGCCCGCCGGAGACCTCGAAGCCCTGGTCGGCCTCGGGCTCCACGGCGGACAGCGTGGCGTACAGGCGCTCGCGCAGCACGCGGAACTGCAGCGCGTCGAAGACCTTGTGCACCTCGTCGCGGTCCCACTGCCCCAGGCGTAGGTCGCCGGGCCCCACCTCCAGCGGCACGCTGCGCGCGAGCTCGGTCAGCTGGCGGTTGCGGACCACCGACCCCAGATGCGAACGAAGGGCGGCGCCGGCCTTGCCCGGCACCTCGTCCACTCGGTTCACCAGCTCGTCCAGCGAACCGAACTCGCGGATCCACTTGGTGGCAGTCTTCTCCCCCACCCCGGGGATGCTCGGCAGGTTGTCGCTGGGATCTCCGCGCAGCGCCGCGAAGTCCGGATACTGGGCCGGCGTCAGCGAGTACTTGTCGAGCACCGCCTGCGGGGTGAAGCGGGTCATGTCGCTGATGCCGCGCCGGGTCATCAGCACGGTCACCCGGTCGCTGACCAGCTGATAGGCGTCCCGGTCGCCGGTGACGATAAGCACGTCCATGCCGTCGGCCTCGGCCCGGGTGGCCAGGGTGGCGATCACGTCGTCCGCCTCGTAGCCGGTCGCCGAGACCATCGGCACGGACAGGGCGGTCAGCACCTCACGGATCAGGCTGAGCTGGCCGCGGAAGTCGGCCGGTGTCTCGGAGCGGGTGGCCTTGTACTCGGCGTACGCCTCGTGCCGGAACGTGGGCGCCGACAGGTCGAACGCCACGGCGACGTGGGTGGGCTGCTCGTCCCGCAGCACGTTGATCAGCATGGACGTGAAGCCGTACACCGCGTTGGTGGGCTGGCCGGTGGTCGTCGCGAAGTTCTCCACCGGCAGGGCGAAGAACGCCCGGTACGCCAGGGAGTGCCCGTCGAGCAGCAGCAAACGTCGGCGTACGGATTCGGGCGCTCGGGCGATAGGTGGCACGACGCCGGATCCTAGGTGCTCAGCGGATCGGCGGCCCGGGCTCGGGCAGCACGGCACGCGGGTCCGGCTCGTGCAGCGGTGCGGGCTGAGGCGCGACCACGAAGGGTCGCCGCCGCACCAGTGACTCGGCCATGGGGCGGCGCTCGTTGCGGGCCAGCCGGCGCTTCAGGACCGCGACGGATGCGGCCCGACGGACCATCACCGGCGCGAAGCCCAGCCTGGCCAGGAACCGGTTGCTCTCCCGGTTGCTCGGAATCGCGTTGGCCAGGATCTGCTCGAACCCCCGCTCCTCGGCCACCGCGGCGGCGGCAGCCACCAGCGCATGCCCGATGCCGCGGCGCCGGTGTCCAGCCGCCACCACCAGGTAGCTCATCTGCAGGGTCGGCAGCTGCCACAGCGGCCCGAGCCGCGTCGGCGTCAGGATCGTCATGCCGACCGGCTCGGCATGCACCGTTGCCACCAGCACCTGGGCATCGGGATCGCTCAGCAGATCGGTCAGCTGGGCCTCCACCCGGGCGAGCACGCCGGGCAGGACGCTGCGTTCGGTCCGTCGCCAGACCTCGCTCGCCTGTTCCCACAGGCGCGCGAGCTCCGGCACGTCAGTCGTCACCCCAGGGCGGACGAGAACCGCCGTTCGGGCCACGGGTTCTCCTTCGGGGCGGTCGACATGCGGAGTTCAGCGCGACGATCGGCGCAGACGGTCGATGGTGGCGTGAAAGCTGCGCCGGACCGCCCCCCGCGGATGTCAGCGCGTGCGTGAGCGTACGCCGAAACGCCGGTTCGGGAGACGATCTCGGCAGGTCGATCCGACATGCGGCAGCAGACACGTCCGATTGCAACGGCAGACACGTCCGATTGCAACGGAGGCGGGAGCAGTGATGGTTCCAGGCGCCGGCACCGTCCTCAACGTGGCGACGGTCCTGGCCGGTTCGGCGATCGGTGTGCTGCTGCGCGGCGGCATCCCCGAGCGCACCCGGTCGGTGCTCACCGACGGCCTGGGGCTGGTCACCCTGCTGGTCGCGGGGCTGTCCGCGACAGCGGTCACAGACCCGGCGCTTCGCGCATCGGTTGGCAGCGGAGCGGTCCTGGTGGTGCTGGGCTCGGTGGCCCTCGGCGCCCTGACCGGCTCGCTCCTGCACATCGAGGACCGGCTGGTCGGGCTGGGGAACTGGTTGCGCCGGCGGGGACAGCGCGGCGGCCGCCGTTCCGGCCACCCGGCGGACGGGCCTGCCGGCGGCATCCCCGACGGCACGGACAGCGGGGACAGCCGGCGAGAGACGGCCGAGGACGGCGAGCACCGCAACGACTTCGTCGAGGGCTTCGTGGCGGCGTCCCTGCTGTTCTGCGTCGGGCCGCTGACGATCCTCGGCTCGCTGTCCGACGGTCTCGGCCGGGGCATCGAGCTGCTGGCCCTGAAGGCCACGCTGGACGGCTTCGCGTCGATTGCGTTCGCCGCCGCCTACGGCTGGGGCGTCGCGGCCTCAGCGGGCACGGTCCTGGTGGTGCAGGGCGCCCTCACGTTGCTCGGAATAGCCCTCGGTGACGTCCTGCCGGCTGACCAGATCGCCGCCCTGACCGCGACGGGCGGGCTACTGCTCGCCGGTGTGGCGCTGCGGCTGCTGTCGATCCGCGACGTGCCGGTCGGCGACCTGCTCCCCGCGCTGGCCGTCGCGCCGGCGCTCACCTATCTGTCGGCCGCGATCGTCGGCTGAAGTACCCGAGGTGCGTTTCGCCCGACAGCATGCCCGTGCCCACTGGCGTACGGTGCGGCGACCTCGGAAGACCGTTGGGTAGGGTCAAACGGCGTCGGCGGTGGGCCGCCGAGTAGACAACGCTCGGATACGGGGAAGATCCGGAACGGCACCAAAGGCGGCCCGCCCCGACTCCTAGTCTTCGCCGAGATATGCCTTGCGGACGGACTCGTCTGCCAGCAGGTCGCGACCGGAACCGTCCAGCACGATGCGGCCGGTCTCCAGCACGTACCCGCGGTCGGCCAGGCTGAGCGCTGCCTGCGCGTTCTGCTCGACCAGCAGGATGGTGGTGCCCCGATCCCGCAGCTGGGCCACCGTCGCGAAGATCCGCTGCATCATGATGGGGGACAGGCCCATCGACGGCTCGTCCAGCATCAGCAGCTTGGGCCGGCTCATCATGGCCCGGCCCATCGCCAGCATCTGCTGCTCCCCACCGGACAAGGTGCCCGCGGCCTGACGCCGGCGCTCCCCCAGCACCGGGAACAGCTCGTAGGCCGCGTCGATGTCGGTCGCGATGGCCTTGGCCCCATCGCGACGCGGGAACGCGCCGAGTTCGAGGTTCTCCTCGATCGACATCTGCGGAAAGATGTGCCGCCCCTCCGGAGAGTGGGCCAGCCCGAGCTGCACGATCCGGTGTGCCTGCTGGCCGTCCACGCGCTGCCCGTCGAAGAAGATGCTGCCGCTGACCGGCCGTAGCAGACCCGACATCGTCCGCAGTGTCGTCGTCTTGCCGGCACCGTTCGTGCCGATCAGGGTGACGACCTGCCCCTCGTCCACCGTGAAGTTCAGCCCGCGGACGGCTTCGATGTTGCCGTACGCAACCCGAAGGTCGCGCACCTCCAGCAGCGCCGTCATCCCGCTACCCCGCCCGCGTGCGTCCCGTCGGACCGATCGTCCGCGGTCCCGGTGGGGGTTCCGAGGTAGGCCGCGATCACGCGCTCGTCCGCCTGCACCTGCGCCGGAGTTCCCTCGACCAGCAACGACCCCTGAACCAGGACGGTCACCCGGTCGCACAGCTGGAAGATGAAGCGCATGTCGTGCTCGATCACCACGACGGCCAGCCCGCGGTTTCGGATGGCGCGGACGAGCTCCATGGCCTCACGGGTCTCCTGCGGGTTCATTCCGGCCGTGGGCTCGTCGAGCAGCAGCACGCCCGGCTCCGTGGCGAGTGCTCGGGCGATCTCGAGCCGGCGCTGATTGCCGTACGGCAGGTTGCGGGCGAGCTCATTCTCGACGCCGGTCAACCCGACGAACTCCAGCAGCTCGCGCGATCGCTCAGCGGCGATGCGCTCTTCCCGCCGGTACCCCGGCCCACGCAGGATCGCCGACAGGACCCCCTCCCTGGTCCGGATGTGGCGGCCGACCAGCACGTTCTCCAGCGCGGTCATGTTGGGGAACAGCCGGATGTTCTGGAACGTACGCGCCAGCCCGGTGCGCGTGATGCGCTCCGGACGGCTCGGCAGCGCCTTGCCGCGGTAGGTGATGACGCCGCTGGTCGGCACCTCCATGCCGGTGAGACAGTTGAAGAAGGTCGTCTTGCCGGCCCCATTGGGCCCGATCAGGCCGACGATCTCCCCGCTCCCCACGGACAGGCTGACGTCGTTGACCGCCACGAGGCCGCCGAACCGCTTGACCACGTGCTCGGCACGCAGCACCGTCTCGCCGTCCGGCGACGGGGATCCGGCGGACGCGCGTCGGGCAGCGCTCACGGCAGCGCTCCGGTCGCGCCGGGCGCGGCTCCCATGGCGTCCCCGCCGCTGGCGGGGTCGTGGAACTCCCGCTGCCGCCGGCGGTTGGCCACCATGCCCTCCGGGCGGAAGCGCATCATCAGCACCAGAGCCAGGCCGAACAGCAGCAGGCGGTAGTCCTCGAAGGACCGCAGCTTCTCGGGGATCGCGATGAGCAGCGCACTCCCGATGATCGCCCCCGGAATGGTGCCCATGCCGCCCAGCACGACGGCGGCCACCAGCAGGACCGACTGCATGAAGGTGAACGAGTCCGGCGACACCTGGGTGGACAGATGGGCGCTCACCGTGCCGGCCGCTCCGGCCAGCAGCGCCCCCAGGGCGAAGGCGAGCAGTTTGAGGTTGATGGTGTTGATCCCCATGGCGGCCGCGGCCACCTCGTCCTCCCGGATGGCGACCCAGGCCCGCCCGATACGGCTGTTGTCCAGCCGGCTGAAGATCAGCATGACGGCGAGGACGAGCAGCAACTCCAGGTAGTAGTAGTTGGCGAAGCTCGGTAGGGCCACCCCGAGGAAGTCCTGCGTCTGCCCGAGGTCGACACCGGCGACGGACAGGTTCGGGATCCCGAAGATGCCGTTGGGGCCGTTGGAGATGCCGCCGATGTTGTTCGTCATGGCGATCCGGAAGATCTCGCCGAAGCCGAGCGTGACGATCGCCAGGTAGTCACCGGAGAGCCGCAGCGTCGGTGCGCCGATGAGCACTCCGAGCACGGCGGCCACCACGGCGCCCACGATGAGCACGACCCCGAAGGGAAGGTCGAGGGCGACCGTGGAGTTCGACGCCCCGGACAGCAGCGCCGCCACGTACGCGCCGCAGCCGAAGAACGCGATGTAGCCGAGGTCGAGCAGCCCGGCGAGGCCGACCACGATGTTGAGCCCGATCGCGGCCGCCGCGAAGACCCCGACCGATGCGGCCACCCGCAGCCAGTACTCGGAGCCGCCCTGGGTGAACGGGAACATCAGGAACATCGCCAGGGCGAGTGCCATGGCAACGCCCCGGTGCAGCTCGGTCAGCGCGCCGAAGCCGGCGAGGATGCCCAGCCGGGACAGGGCCAGCAGCAGGCTGCCGGCGGCCAGCAGGAACGCGAGGAACTGCGCCGAGTCCTCCGTGCGCAGGGCGAACACCACCGCCAGCAGGGTCGCCGTGTACGCCGCCGCGATCAGCAGCCACTCCACCGGCGGGGAAAGGCGTCGCCACGGGCGGGGCGGGGCGTCCGGGGGCAGAGCGGTGGCGGCGACCGCCCCGAGCAGGCCGCCGGCGAGGGTCAGCCAGGCTCCGAAGGTCACGTTGACCAGCCCGCCGCCTTCGATTCCGATGGCGGCGATCGTCAGCCCCGCGGTGGCGGCGAGCCCCAGCAGTGCCGCTCCGGCGGCGCGGCGGCGGCCGTCCCACGGGATGACGAACAGCAGGAACGCTGTGGCCAGGATCAGGCAGTACGCCTTTGCTCCCCCGGGATACAGCGCCAGCGTCATCAGGCCGGGAAAGCCTGTATACGTGGCCCACGGCAGGTTGACCCCTACCAGCACCAGGAGAAACCCCGCGGCGGCGAGTGCCGTGCGGTAGGGCTGCACGGCCCGGCCGACGCGATCGGGAAACCGGGCGCCCGCCGCGGACTGGGCGGGCGCGACCGGGGCCAGGACGCTGCTCACGCCCGAGTCCGCACGCTACGCCCGAGCAGGCCGGTCGGCCGGAAGATCAGAACAAGCACCAGCACCACGAACGCCCACACGTCCTTGTACGCCGACCCCTGCGGGATGTACTGGGTGGCGATCGCCTCCACGATGCCCAGCAGGAATCCGCCGAGCACGGCCCCCGGAATGTGCCCGATGCCGCCGAGAACGGCGGCGGTGAAGGCTTTCAGGCCGCCGATGAATCCCATGTCGAAGTCCACCTGGCCGATCAGCATGCCCTGCAGCACGCCGGCGACGGCGGCGAGCGCGGCGCCGAGGGCGAATGTGACGACGATGATCCGGTTGGTATCGATGCCCATCAGCTTGGCGGTGTCCGGGTCCTGCGACGTGGCCCGCATCGCCCGGCCCGTCTTGGACCGCTGGACGAACATGTGCAGCATCACCATCAACGCGATCGCGACGACCACGACGAACACCGCGATCAGGGAGAAGTTGACGCCGGCGACGTCGAACTGCCGTTCCGGCAGGATCGTCGGGAACGGCTGCTGCCGGTTTCCTCTCGGATAGAAGGTGCGTACCGCTTCCTGGAGCACGATGCTCACCCCGATGGCGGTGATCAGCGGCGCCAGTCGCGGAGCGTTGCGCAGCGGACGGTAGGCAAACCTCTCCATCGCCACGGCGGTGAGCGTGGAGCACAGGATCGCGCCGCACAGCACCACCGGCAGCACCACGAGCGCGTGCCCGTCGCTGCCGAGCAGATAGGTGTAGACCGCCAGTCCGCCGAAGGCGCCGATCATGAAGATCTCGCCGTGGGCGAAGTTGATCAGCTGGATGATGCCGTAGACCATGGTGTAGCCGAGGGCGATCAGGGCGTACTGAGCGCCCAGCACGGTGCCGTTCGCCAGCTGCTGCAGTAACTGCGTCACTCGTCGTCCTTACGCGAGCGTGCCGGTGCCGGGCGAGACC
>JALYNC010000042.1 GCA_030773415.1 Actinomycetota bacterium | reverse complement strand
TCCGGACTACAGCGGGTTACGGGAGGCCGGAGCTCAGGTGTGGAGTGCTCACGCAACTGCTGTGGGACGGGCACCGCGTGCCGAAGATCTGGAGCCGGACGAGCTGCGGGCCAAGTAGCACCGATACACCCGAGAGGTCAAGGCTGCGCATCTCCGACCGAGCACGACGTCGACAGCGCCGTAGCTGCAGACGTCGCCCTAAACGGCCCACAGGGGTATCCATCTAAACGGAGTCGGGCATAGGCTCCCGACCGTGGCCGCGCGCCCGCTGTCCGGCCTGCACTATCCGTCGGCGACCGGCGAGTTCTTGTCCTGGTTCGCCACCGACGCGGACTGCCTGGATTACCTGGAGTGGCTGCGCTGGCCGGACGGATTCGTCTGCCCAGACTGCGGCCAGGAGGGCGGCTGGCGCCTGGGTGATGGCCGCTGGCAGTGCACCGTCTGCGGCCGGCGCAGCTCGGTCACCGCGGGCACCATCTTCGATCGCACCCGGACGCCGCTGACGGTGTGGTTCACCGCCTGCTGGCAGTTCGCCGCGGCGAAGGACGGCATCTCGGCGCTGAGCCTGCAGCGCTCCCTGGCGATCGGCTCGTACCAGACGGCGTGGGCGATGCTGCACCGACTGCGCTCGGTGCTGGTGCGCCCAGGCCGGGAGCGGCTGACCGGGGTGGTCGAGGTCGATGAGACCTACATCGGTGGCGAGGAGCCAGGACTGCGCGGCGGGCGGGCCAAGGGTAAGAAGCTGCTGGTCGGCATGGCGGTGGAGCGCCTCGAGCCGCGCGGGCTGGGCCGCTGCCGGATGGCGGTGCTGCCGGATGCCAAGACCGACACGCTGCGGGCGTTTCTGGTCGATCACGTCGAGGAGGGCGCCACCGTCGTCACCGACGGTTGGCAGGCCTACCGCCAGGCCACCGCCGGGCACTACGTCCACCAGCGCCGCCCGGCAGCGGGGCGCGAGGCGAACACCACGCTGCCCGGTGTCCACCGGATCGCCTCGCTGACCAAACGGTGGCTGCTCGGCACCCACCAGGGCTCCGTCGACGACGCGCACCTGCCCAACTACCTGGACGAGTTCGTCTTCCGGTTCAACCGCCGGCGCTCGCGCAGCCGCGGGCTGGTCTTCTACCGCGTCCTCGAGCTCGCCGTCGCCCACCGGCCGGTCCGCTACCGCGACCTCGTGCTCAATCCCCGGCCCACTCAGAGCCCCCGGCGACCGCCCGGCAGCCGCGGCAAGCCGCCGACCCTGGACCGCCCCCCGGCCCGCCGGCCATGGCGAGCGGTTAACCAGGACGACTCCGGTTAGATGGATACCCCGGTGAGGTTTTCTCACCAGCTTTGACGGCTCAAGGGACTGCTGCACGGAGAGGTGACAGGTTGGGGTCAGGCAGCCTGAGCGGCCAGTGTGGGCATGATGGTCTCGTATTCGATGAGCGTGAGTCGACCGAGGGCGTCCTGACGGCGCCGGCGGTGGTAGGTCCGTTCGATCCAGGTGACGATCGCGATCCGCAGCTCTTGTCGAGTGCGCCAGTGTCGGCGGTCGAGCACGTTCTTCTGCAGCAGGGCGAAGAACGACTCCATGGCCGCGTTGTCGCCGGCTGCGCCGACCCTGCCCATCGATCCGGACAACTGATGACGGTTGAGGGCGTGGACGAACTTCCGGCTGCGGAACTGCCTGGGATCCGCGATCGGATTGCACGATGCAGCGGGCCACGTCGGCGCCGAGGTGAACGTGGCGATGGCCGAGATCGCCGGCTCGATGCGGGAGGGCCTGCTGGCGCTGGCCGTGGGCACCGGCCTGCAGGTGATGCAGGTGCTGATGGAGGCCGACGTGACCGGGATGGCCGGCCCGAAGGGCAAGCATGACCCCGGCCGGAGCGCGGTCCGCCACGGGCACGAGCGTGGCTCGGTGACCCTGGGCGGTCGGCGGGTGCCGGTGACCCGGCCGCGGGTGCGCGCCGCCGACGGGTCCGGCGAGCTGCTGGTGCCCTCCTACGAGCTGTTCGCCGGCACCGAGATCCTCGGTGCGATGGCGATGGAGCGGATGCTGGCCGGGCTGTCCACCCGCCGCTACCCGGTCGGCCTGGAACCGGTCGGCGAGGCAGTCACCGCCTCGGCCAGGTCGACGAGCAAGTCGGCGGTGTCGCGGAAGTTCGTGGCGATGACCGAGACCGCGCTGGCCGAGCTGCTCGCCGCCGACCTGTCCGGGTTGGACCTGGTCGCGCTGATGGTCGACGGGGTGCACTTCGGCGAGTCGGTGTGCGTCCTCGCCCTGGGCATCGACGGCGAGGGCACCAAGCACCCGCTCGCGCTGGTCGAGGGCGCGACGGAGAACGCCACCGTCGTCTGCGACCTCCTCACTGGGCTGCGCGACCGGGGGCTGGACGTGACCCGACCCATCCTGGTCGGCATCGACGGGGCGAAGGCACTGCGCAAGGCCGTGGTCGACGTCTTCGACTTCCCGGTGATGCAGCGCTGCCAACTACACAAGATCCGCAACGTCCAAGACCGTTTACCGCAGCGGTTACGCGGCCCGGTCGGCAAGAAGATGCGCGCGGCTTACCACGCCGACTCCGCCCTCGACGCCGAGGCCCAGCTGAGCTCGCTGGCCCGTGAGCTGGACAAGACCCACCCGAGTGCAGCGGCCAGCCTGCGCGAGGGCATGGCCGAAACCCTCACCGTCCTGCGGCTGGGCGTCCCTCCCACGCTGGCCCGCACGCTGCGCTCGACCAACGCCATCGAGAGCATGATCTCCATCTGCCGGACCCATTCGGCCAACGTCAAGCGCTGGCGCGACGGGCA
>JALYNC010000041.1 GCA_030773415.1 Actinomycetota bacterium | reverse complement strand
CCTCGATGGCGGCCACGGTCGTTCCCTTCAGCTGATGTACCTGCTGCGAGCAGCGTCGGTCAGTGCGGCAACGTGCTGCCCTACGCCCAGCCTGGCAAACGCCCGAAGATCGCCTTGGCGGCGGGGTAGGCTGTGGGTCGCCGGATCGGTGACACAAGTAAGGGCTATGTAGCGGTTCCGTCGAGCGCTCCGTCCTTAGCGTCCGGTCATGGGGACACTCTGGGCGCGTCTGGTCACCTCCACCGCTGTGCTCGGGGAGGCGGTGCTGCTGCCCGCTGGTGTGGGCGCCGCCGCCGGAACGGTGGTCACCGCTCCACCGGCCGGTACGTCTGCGGAGGCCCGGGCGTCCTACGTCAACCCCGTCTCCAAGGACTTCGCCGACACCTACGCCGACCCCGCCGTCCTGCGGGGCAAGGACGGCTTCTGGTGACGGACGCCCGGCTGGGCGATCCGTACGCCGTCGTGCTCCGCTCGCTGCCGTCCGCCCTGAGCAGCGGAACGGCCGGCGTCGCCGCCCGGAACGGAGCTGCCGCCGCCGACAACGTCAGCGCGGCGCACCTGTACCGGCCGGGAACCGACCGGGTGCCCCCGACCACGGTGGGATCTCTGACCTACGCCGCCACGTTCGCGGGTTCCTCACCCGGAGCCGGCTGGGGCTGGGTCGGCGAGCCGGCGGGGACCGTCGAGGACGGCGTGCTGCGGTTCCCGGTGCAGGAGGACGCCGACCCGGTCGGTCCGGAGGCATGATTCAGGCGACTCCCGCCCCACCATGTGGCTCCGGCTGGCGCACCGCGTCGACCCGGTCAACGGCGAGCACGAGTACCGGGCCGCGGTCAGCCGGGACGGTTCCACCTGGTTCTGGGGCGGCGTCTGGACGCTGCCCGCCGGCGCGAATCCGCGGATCGGCCTGCTGGCGCACGGGGCGCAGGGCGCCGACACACCAGACCTAACGGCGACCTTCGACTACCTGAAGATCTACACCGGCGGCTCCTGGAACCTCTGAGCCGTCAGTGTCACCCGAACGCCATGGCCTGCCACCTGATCGGCGGTGCCACCCGGCGGGCCCCGCTGCGACGGTGGTCTGCGAGAGGTGGCGTGTGCGGTGGACGAGCGGGGCGGTTCGTTGGGTGCGGGGAGTGACGGCAGGCTGGCCGCTGCCCCGCTGGGGGCTGCCCTGGGACCCGCGCTGCAGTTCGACGACGGCCGCCTGGTGGACGTCGTCCAGCCCTCGACGTCCGTCGGGCGTGGGCCCGACGTGGACGTCCGTCTGACCGACGCCGGCGTCTCACGCCTGCATGCCGAGCTGATCCGCCGTGGCCCGTACCTGTACGTGCTGGATGCCGGCCTGTCGGTCAACGGCACGTTCGTCAACGGGGCGCGGGTGGTGCAGCGGCTGCTCGGCGACGGCGACGTCGTGGCCTTCGGAGTCGTCCGGGCGCGCGTCCGCGGAGTCGGTGCCACGGGGGAGGAGCTCTCGGACGTGGCGCGCCACCCACTGGAGGCCGAGCTCACCGGCCGGGAACTCGAGGTGCTGACGCTGCTGTGCCATCCGGCCATGCAGGAGGCGCCATTCGTCGCGCCGGCCAGCGCCCGCGAGATCAGTGCGCGCATGTTCGTGACCGAGGCAGCAGTGAAGCAGCACCTGCTCCGGCTGTACGAGAAGTTCGGTATCCCGGAGGGCAGCAATCGACGCGAGCAGTTGGCCAACGCTGCGGTACGGGCGGGCTTCCTGCACCGGCGGCTGTGTCTCCGCCACTACGGCTCCTCCGGCCCGGCGAGCTGACACAAGCGCCCTGCCGACAGGAAGGTTCGGCCGACCTGGCGGAAGCCGGCCGGTCACCGGCGGGGGAAGCGCCGTCCGGCCGCCACCTGACGCGCCAGCTTCTCCGTCTCCCGTACGAGCTCCCCGAGAGTCCAGTTGCGCATTCCGGCGCCCGGTCCGCGCACCAGGCCCAGCTCGCCTGACTGCTCCCAGTACTGCCGCCGGGGATCGGTCGACGGCAGATGGCGGCGGATCTCCTCGGGCTCCCACCGCTCCCAGGCATGGTCCGTGCTGAACCCGATCCAGCCCTCGTCGTCGGGGCCGTAGGTCAACCCGCCCGGCACGTCGAAGCGGACGGCATCGTGCCCGAGGGAGGCCGCAGGAAGCGGCTTGGGCCGCGCCATGCCGCGCTCGATGGCCTCGGCGATGCGGCTCTTCTCCATGATGTCGTAGGCCTCGGCGACGATCCGGTCCGGATGGTCCGGCGGAAGCTGGACGTAACCGGAGAACCCGTTGCCGGTGAAGTAGATCGCGCACGGCAGGGACGACGATGTCCACAGCATGGTGGCGGCCTGCCCGTCGAAGGCGGCGATGCCGTGCAGCTCCGGCGTGCCGTCCATCCTCACCGGGCCACTGTAACGGCGGCACCACGGCGGGCCGCCGGGCCGAGCGCATCGCCCGGGGGCCTGATTGCTGGGACACTGACGGCCCGAGCAGCGAGACGAGGAGAAGGCGTGACCGAGACCGACATCCGACCGGCGCACTCCGACACCGGCACCGGAGCCCCCCGGCACGCGCACATCGTGCGCAAGAGCGGCGGCTCGGCCGACGCGATGATCACGGAGGCGATGGTCATGGGCAACGAGGTCGAGGCGCTGTGCGGCTACCGCTGGGTGCCGTCACGTGATCCGTCCGGGCTGCCGGTCTGCCCGGCCTGCCGTGAGGTCCTGTCCAACATGGCGTGACCTGAAGTACTGGTGCCCCCGGCAGGATTCGAACCTGCGCTCCCGCCTCCGGAGGGCGGTGCTCTATCCCCTGAGCTACGGGGGCCCGGGGTCTGAGGCTACACGCGCGCCCGTTTCAGTGGGCACAGGGCTTTTCCGGGCGGGGACCGATGAGTGTTTCGGGTTGGGGAGTGACGAGGTTTTCGGGTCGGGGACGGACGGGCTTTCGGGGTGGACGGCCGTCGCTGGCCACGGCTAAGCAGCCGGACCCACGGACATGAGCGATGCTGCTGGCCCAGCACAGCGTCGGTCCGCTGTACGCGCAGCACGAGGACTCGGTGCTGCTGATCGCGCCGCCGCGGATGGGCAAGACCCACGGATTGGGTATCAACGCGATCCTGGACGCCCCGGGCGCGGCGGTGTGCACCAGCACCAAGGCCGAGGTTGTGCGGCTGACTGCCGCGCTGCGGGCTACCGGCGGCCGGCCGGTGTTCGTGTTCGACCCGGAGAACATCGCGGACTGGCCGACGCAGCTGCGCTGGTCGCCGATCGAGGGCTGCCAGGATCCGTCGGTGGCGATCGAGCGGGCACCGGCGTTCGTTTCTGGCGCTCCGCTCGCTGACGGTGCGCGTAACGAACGGTTCTTCCAGGAGACCGGTGACACCGTCCTGCGCTGTCTGCTGCACGCCGCCGCGCTCGGCCGCAAGACCATGCGTGACCTCGCCCGCTGGGCAGCGGACTTCGATAACCCCGAGCCGCTGAACATCCTCAGCAGCCACGACGGTGCGTGCCCCGGCTGGTACGGGGAGCTGCGCACCTACACCCGCGGAGCGCCGACACCGTGTCGAGCACGAAGATGACGCTGGGCATCATCCTCAAACCGCTCGCCTCCCCGCGGGTGATGGCAACGGTGTGCCCTGGGCCGGGTGAGAGTTTCGACGCCGCCGCGTTCCTGAGCAGCCGCGGCACGCTGTATGTGCTCAGCGAAGGCAAGGAAGGCTCGGCCGCGCCGTTCGTGACCGCGCTGGCCGCGCACATCGTCGAGGTCGCGAAATGCACCTCCCAGCGCCGCCCGGCGGGGCGGCTCGACCCGCCGCTGCGGCTGATCCTGGACGAGGCGGCCAACGTCGCGCCGCTACCGGACCTGCCCGGTTTGATGAGCGACTCCGGTGGGCGCGGCATCACCGTCATGGTGCTGATCCAGTCTCTCGATCAGGGGCGCCAACGGTGGGGCGAACGAGGGTTCGGGGCGATTCTGTCCTCGACGAGCGCTTTGCTGGTGCTCGGCGGGCTGAAAAACGACGCGGACCTGGACAAGCTGTCCCGGCTGTGCGGTGAGCACAAAGTGCGCCGCACTTCCAGCACCCGCAGCCACTACCAGGCGGGCTCGGTCACCGAGAGCGAAGAACGCGAGCGGGTGCTGTCGCCGGAGAAGATCCGCACCCTGCCGGTCGGTGAGGCGCTGCTGTTCTACAGCAACATCCCGCCGGCGCTGGTACGGATGCGCCCGTGGTGGTTCCGCAAGGACGCCGCCGCGATCAAGGCCGCCAACGCCGCCGCCGAGGCGGCCAGCGGAATCGCGGCATGACCGACCACGACATGACCGACCAGGTCATGACCGACCACGACGGGCCGGCCGAGCACAGCGCGGCTGACCGGGACGCCCTCGCCGAGCTCGCCGACGAGCTGACCGAGGCCCCATCGCCGTCCTGATCCGGGACCTTCTGCGCCCAGCTGCCCTCACCGACGACAACTGGCGGCTCACCGAAGACAACCAGCGGCTCCGGGCGAGCATCCGATGGTCCCAGCAGCGGCCGTGTAAACACCGGCGCTCACGCACCGGTCCGGTAGGCGCCGTCAGATAGTCGGACGACAACAGCGGTGGAACCGAGCCGGGTCACGCTGGCGGACATGAAACGGCTGCTCGGCACGGCGGACGCACTGCCCTTACTGCGCGCTGCAGTGCGGCATGCGGCTGACCGAGCGGGTCGACGGCGGGCCGGCCGACGTCGAGCCGCTGGACTTCCCGACGAACCAGGGCGGCCTGTGCCGGAAGGGCTGGACGGCCACCGAACTGCTCGCGTCCCCGGAGCGGCTCACGTCGCCGATGCTGCGCCGTACGCGGGGCGGCCCGCTGGAGGCATACGAGCCCGTCGAGCGCTCCCGGTCTACCGGAAAACGGCCAGCTTCGGGCGGGTGTACGACGCCCCGTCCTCGCCTCTGATGTCCCGGAACGCCCCACCGGCCCACAGGTCGCCGTCGACGAGGCGCAGAGTCCACACCCCGTAGTAGTAGGGCTTGTACCGGGGACCCACCCAGGGGGCCCAGCTATCGACGGCGGGTTGCCCGTCCTTGACCGTTCCGTCGTACTCGACTGCGCCGATGTGCATGCGAGGTACGGGTGGCTTGGCCGGGTCGGTGCTGCGGCAGTACTTCATGCACTCGAAGTGCCCACCGACGTAGAGCGTGTTGCCCTGCAACGCGATCGCCTGCGGGTCACCGTCGGGAACAAGCTTCCACTTGCGCGCGCCGGCGAGACTCCACCGGTAGACGCGGTTCGAGTGACCGGACTGAGCGAGCAGCACGCCGGCCGGCCGGGTCGCCGAGCTCGGGACGACGATCAGTTGGTCGCCGGCGAGCAGTGGGTCGGTCACCGAACCTTCGATCCCCTGCGGCGCGAAGCTCCCGTGGTACCCGCCGGTTGCGGGATCGACGCGGGCCACGCTGCGCTGAGCTACGCCGCCCACCGTGTCGAAGTGCCCGCCCAGGAACAGCGCGGGGTTGCCGCCGAGATTCTCCGCGGCGAACGTTCGCACCTCGACGTAGGACTTCCCGTCATCGTTCACGCCGTCAGCGAGCACGGGGTTGAACGTTTCGTCTACCTGACCTGAGGCGGGATCAACCGCGGCAGCTCCGGTTCGCGCCACGTCGGACACAGCCGTGAACCGACCGCCCACGTAGAGCTTGCCGTAGGCGAGCGTGAGCGCCCGCACCACCCCGTTGGCCTTCGGCGTGAAGGAGGTGACGCGGGCACCATTTGCCGCGTCGAAGGCGGCAAGGCGCTTCACGTACACGCCACCCACCTTCGTGAACGCGCCACCGACGTAGAGCGTCGTACCCTCGGCTGCGAGTGCGAAGATCTTGCCGTTGAACCCGAGTTTCGGAAAGGAAGTTACCGGAGCGCCGGTGTCCAGATCGATCGCCGCAAGATTTTTGTAGTCGAGTGTCTTGCCGGTGCCGGGCTCCACCAGCCGGGTGAAGTCACCGGCGATGAACAGCGTGTTCCCAACCGTGACCGTCGCGCGGATCTCAGCGCAGTTCTGCTGCTTGTCCTGCACGATGCACGGGCGGTCGACGCCCCACGTACTGCCCGGCACACCGCCCACGGTGGCCGCGCCGGCCGGAGTGGCAGGCACCACGGACGCCACAGCCGCGACCCCCAATATCAGGACGAGGCGCACGCCGGTGTCCGAGTACACGATTCGCACTGTCAACCCACCTACCTGACGAACGTGGACAACGTGGAGGAACAAGAAACCGGGACGGCCCACGCGGAAGACACCAGTGTGCCCGACACTGCGGGACCCCACCATGCCTCACGCACGCAGGAGCCACAAATTCACCCAGAAGAGCTAGCAGCGCAGCGTGCACATGCAGCGACAGCCAGTGACTACTTGAGGAACGCGGCGACGCGACCACGCGACCACGCCTTTATCGTGTCGTGTTCGCGAACTCGGTGACGCGCTGCGAGTCGGCGAATCGGCGCAGGTCGCGGTCCGCCAAGAGCGCGAGGAGTGGTGCGGCGAGGTACTGCACGCCGCGCAACGCCAGTCCGATCCCGAGCATGACGAGCACGCCGCCGCCGGAGTACGCGAGCAGCCCTCCGGCGCTGAGGAGAGTGGCGGCGATCAGTGTCTCCGCGCGGACGGGAGCAAGCGCGTCCCATCCAGCGCGGCTCGTACGGACTTGCTCGTGCGCTGCCACGGCACTGGGCGGCGCAGCAGTGCGGTCAGACTGGCGACCATCACGACGTGAGCGAGCGCAGCCATCGCCAGCGCCGCGAGCAGGCAGTCTTGAACTCGCGCGCCGAGCAACTCCCGGTAGGTCGTCCATCTGATCGCGAGACCGGCGACGAGCAGCACCGTCACCGTGATCCACAGCGGAAACGGCACCGGCAGCCGCTCGCCGTGAATCAACATGGACCCGGCCACGACACCGGCGTAGGGCAGCATCAGCAACCCAATGCCGCTAACGATCTGTTGCAGACCGTGGGTGGCGTGATGGATCCGCTGCGCAGCCGTCAGCGCCGACGGTTGCCGCCAGCGCCCGGGCACGTACAGCCGCCAATGGGCGAAGAACTCGGTCACCGGCCCATAGCTCCACCGAAACCGCTGCTTGCGGTAACCGGTGAAAGTCTCCGGAATCAAGCCCCGGCCGTAGATCTTCTGGAGATACACCGAGCTGTAGCCTGACGCGTGCACCCGAATGGCGAGTTCGGAGTCCTCGGTCAAGCACCACGTCGCCCACCGCCCGGCGCGCTCGATCGCCTCACGGCGAATCACACACATCGTGCCTACCGTGATCCCGGCATTGCGCTCGTTGAGCGCGACCATCGCGGTGGCGAAGAAAACGGCGTACTCCCGGTCGCACATCCGCAGATAGGCGGTGTCGGCGCCGCGGTAGGCGTGCGGTGTTTGCACAAAGCCCATCGACGGGTCGTCGAAGAACGCCACGGTTTCGGCGAGGAAGTCCGGCTCGACGTGGTAGTCGGCGTCGACGATCGCGATAAGTTCCGCGTCCGGACGGGTGTGATCGAGAGCGAGGTTCAGCGCGCCGGCCTTCGCCCCGTGCAACCCCTCCACGTGCAGGAACCGGAACCGCTCACCGAGCCGCTCGCAGTGCGCCTGCACTCGGCGCCACAATTCCGGGTCCGACGTGTTGTTGTCGATCACCAACACTTCGAAGTTGGGGTAGTCCAGTCGAGCGATCGAGTCCAGCGTCCTGATCACCACGTCCGGCGGCTCCGCATGCGCCGGCACATGGACGCTCACCACCGGTGCTCGTGCGCCGCCAACTCTCGGCCGCGGCGCACGGGGCCGCGACCACTCGCGCCTGATCAGCGGCTCCCAGTTCTCAAACGCGCGGACAAGCGCGGGTCCGAGGAACAGCACGCCCAGCGGAAGCGGGAGCAGCAACAGGACCCGGGTGACGGTGCTCAGTTCAGCAATGGCGACGAAGTGCGCGAGCCACACCATCGACAAGGGGGCGAGCGCGACGTAGCTGCCGAGCAGGAGCGCGCCACTGGCATGGAAACGCGGCAACCGCGCTACCAGCACGCACACCAGGACACCGACGACCGCGGCGGAGACCAGGGCTGTCGTCAGCACACCGGTGACCCACATGGCGGTGGCGAAAGATGCGATGACCGCAGCAGCAGCGACGATCCAGCCTGGTGCCCGACGGCGCCTTTCCAGCAGCAGGAACAGCGCAGCGAGCGCATGTGTGACAGCGGCTGCGACGAGGGCAGCGTCAAGAACATCCGAC
>JALYNC010000040.1 GCA_030773415.1 Actinomycetota bacterium | reverse complement strand
CGGAGCGGAAGCGGGAGCTGGAGCAACGGGAGCACGTCTGCAAATCCTTCGTGCAACGGCGTTACGACGTAGGTCTCGTCGGGATCGATCTGGTCCAGCCCTTGCCAGTCGATCCGCAGCCCGAGCGCCCGCGCTACCCGACGAGCCCACCAGCCCTGGGCCCGTGTTGATGCCCGGTGGGCACCGGCACGTGCGAGCAGGCGCGCCGGGAGCGGTGCGATACCCAGCCAGACGGCGGTGTCGACCCCCGCACGGAGGTACTCCCCCAAGCTCGAGACGCCAATCCGACCACCGGCGAGGGTGTAGCGGACGGGCGGTTCGCCGCCGTGGGCCCGGATCGTGGAGCGAGCGGCAAGCACGGGACAGCTATCCTGCGCTGGCTTCGAACGTGGCCGCCGCGACCAGTCCGTAGGCGAGGTGGGGGACCAGGTCGGCGATCCAGTCGGCAGCGGACCACGTCGTTGGGTCCGAAGCACCCGTCGCCACGATTGGACCGTCTCCAGCCACCATGGCGGCGAGGCCGAGGAGAAGGCCGGCCCGAAGTGGCGAGGTCGCGCCGATCCGGGAACGGACGACGGCATAGCCGACGCCGACACCGATGCCGGTGGCGTAGCCAAGGAGCGCCCCGGCCGCGCTGCGCCGGTTCTCGGCCGCCTGGTCGTCGTTCTCGGTCCCCAGGACGTCGATCCCCAGGCGGTCGGCGAGGATCCCGGCCGCTTTGGCCGGCACGGTGCTGGCCGGGCGCCCACGCAGGAGCATGTCGCCGTAGGTGACGATGTTAAGCACCGCCGTGCCGACAGCACCGGCGGCCGCCCCCCAGAGAAGGCTCCTCGCGGTTCGGTCGATGGTCATGGTCAGGAGCTCTCCTTGCGTTGCCCGCGCCCGGTTGGATTCGCGCGGCAGATCATGGGCCTACCCGGCGCAGGGCCGCTCGGGCCTCGGGCACGGCAAACGGCACGGTGGCGACGCTGGCGCCGGCAGCAAGCAGGCACCAGGAGCAGAAGGCCCGGTGCCGCGTCCACTGGTCCACGGTGAGCTTAGCGCCGAACAGGGCATCGAGACTCACCTTGGCGGCGAGGGCAAGCGGGATCCAAGGGTGCGTGCGCGCCCGGTTTTCGCCCCCGATCGCCGACAGCCAGGCGGTGATGGCGTAGCTGCCGAGACCGAGAACCGCGTCCGGCGTTGCGAGGAGCGCGTAGGCCTCGGCCGACGCATCGACGGTGTCGGCGTCCTATCGGGGCAGGGGTGGTTCCGGGAGGTGCTTGATGACGCCCATCTGGTAGAGCGAGATGGGCATCATCGCACCGACCGCGATCAGGGAGAGGCCAAGGACTTTGCGCCGCTGTTGGAGGAAGCGGCCTGATCCCAGCCGCAGTTCCCGGCTCAATTGCTCAGGGGTCATGGTGCGTTTCCTTTCGACACGGGCCTCGCCGATACGAGGCGGCAGCCGAGGCGCCGGCGCCCGCAATCGGTAGTCCCTCACGACAGCAGTTCCGCTAGGCCCTCCATCTCAAGCGATGTCGTGATCTCGACACAGCCTCGGATCGTGCGGTAGACGGGGCAGGCGTCGGCATGGAAGCCGTGGACGCGCTCGGCCACCTCGCGCTGCTCAGGACGCAACCGGAGGTGGTAGGTGACGTGGATGCGGCGCACCACCAGCACCTTCCCATCCTTCTCGATCTCCCCCACGGACTCGGACGACAGGTACCCCTCACCGGCCGGTATCTGGCGCGCTTCCAGCGCACCCCCGAAGGTCCCGGTCAGTCAGCCGGCGGCTGCCGCGACGAAGTAGTCGAGGGTCGTGGCGTGCGGCTCGTGGATCTGGGGGTCAACGCCGTAGTGCTCCGCCACCTCTGAGTGAACGCCGAAGAAGACCGGCTCCGGCTCCACCGGCAAATAGGAGCGGCGAAGCGGCCCCCGCACCCGTTCGATCCGCACCCGCGAGCGATAGGCCACTGGATCTGTCATGACAATCTTCCTTCCGAGCCGAATGACGACAAGCTCCGCGACGGCACTGAGCTTGGATCATGCGCGAACGATTGCGCGACGCCTGACGCACCGTCGAGTGGACCGCACTTGGCCTGCTGATCGACCTGGGAACGTGGCACGCCTCATGGCTTCTTCCCGGCAACCGCGTTCGGCGCGATGTTGAGCGCAGTCGTGCCACCTTCGCCATCCTGGTCGCGGGATCGGCATCGGTGCGCCCCATCATTCCTCCTTGACTGCACGTCGAGCGTGCAGCCCAAGGCGTGCACCTCTTGTTCTAGAGCGTGACCGGTTGGCCCCGGACGGTGGGATGACGGCCCGCAGGGATGACGGCAGGATGGCGACCGCCAGTCTCACCTACTCTGAAGGGACCGCACCAGTTGCGTTATCCGGGACCTCGTGCCAAACACTTCTCGCGCCCCAGAAAGATTCACCCTTGAGCGGGTTCGCGATTAGCCACCGCCCTGACTCACACCTGCCTTGACCGGTGCGGCTGCAAAGAGGGGGCGCCGATCGGCACCCCCTCCTCGTCAACCGGCTTACTTACATCGCGGGCTGATCGGGATCCGCCGTGCCCTGCTGTGGCACCTCGAACTGAAACGCTTCGACGTACGGGTCCGACTGCCCGTTCATGAAGGCCATCGCCGTCTCAGCGTAGAACTGCCGGGCTTCCTCGACGCTGCGCTTGCCAGTGACGATGTCGTTCGCCAGGTTGATCGCCAGGAGGTTCATCGGCTCCTTGTCGCAGCGAGCGGAGATCTCGCCCTTGGTTCGCTCCACAATCACGCTGCCGTCGTACTGCGCCAGCTCGTCGAACTTGTCGGGCGGGACCTGGTAGTCCACGAACTGCTCAAGCAGGTCCGGGTGCGGCATCGGGAAGTCGTGCTGCACGACGTCCCGGTTGAGAATAGTGCGCTTCCACGGTCCGTTCTTGTGCCAGATCAGCAGGCTGGCGGTCGCCTCCTGCGGCGGGCCGTACTTCTCCATGATAGTCTGGGCGACCTTGCGCGAGACCTCCGGCCACATGCCAATAATCTCGTCCACCACCTCCATGCTCACAGGGCTCGCCATCGGCGTCGCCTCCTGGGCAGCTGCGGGGGCGAGACGGGCGGCGGCGGCCGCGCCGGCCATCGCTCCCGCTGTCTTGGCCAACGTGCGTCGATTCAGCTTGTCGGTCATCGGTTCCTCCGCTCATTGAGACACGTCATCGAGACACAGACGATCATGTTTGCGACGACGGGTGCTGGTTCCTCCAGGCCAACGTTCCCTGAGCGCCGCCGACGCCTTCCTGGCCGCCTTGAAGCGCGACCAAGGAAGCGACGGCTCCTACGCGTTTCTCCCCGACGCTCGGACCCGGTCGAGGTACAGCCCGAGCACCGTGCCGAAGAAGAAGGTATGAGCGAGGAACTGGACGATCTCATTGGTCCCGTTAGGGAACCAGTCCCAGCCGGCCACTGGCGCGATGACGTAGAAGTTCACCAGCCAGAGCAGCAACCCAAACACGCTGGCCGCGACCACGAGAGCTCCCGTGGAGCGCGCTATGGCAGGGACCATCGACACCATCAGCCCGAAGACCATCCCAAAGACGGCTGACATCACCATGTGCACACCCGCACCGGTCAGCGCCGCGGTGACGAGCGAGTAGCCCGGGTCGAGCGCCTCACTTCC
>JALYNC010000039.1 GCA_030773415.1 Actinomycetota bacterium | reverse complement strand
ACCAGCCGCCGGACGACGACCGAGTCGTCCACGACAAGCACGCGGATAGGGCTCATGACCGGGCTCAGACCTGAGCCAAGCCGAGCAGATCCAGCTTGTCGAGAATGGCCTCCGCCGTGAACGGCTTGATGACGTACTCATGGGCACCGGCGGCGAGGGCGCGGACAATGTTGCCCTGCTCGCTTTCGGTGGTGACCATCATCAAGGTCATGCGCCGGTAGTCGGGGTTGGCCCGGACCGCGCTGACGAACTGCAACCCATCCATGACCGGCATGTTCCAGTCGACGAGTGCAATGTCGGGCAGCGGTCCAGCCGCTAATATGTCAAGGCCCTCCTGTCCATTCGCCGCCTCAGCGACGTCGAAGCCAGCAGAGCGCATGATGCGGGAAAGAATCATCCGCATTGCGCGAGAGTCGTCTAGGATCACTGCCTGCATGCCTGTTGTATCGGCAGCAGAGAGCTCGACCTGAGCCACCGGATGAGATCGGTTGGGAGCGTCCGACGCAGCGCAGGCGACCCCCTGTCGGCTGGCCCCCGGAGGTGCTCAGCCGAGGCGCCCGAAGGTGCTTTCCCAGGCCGCGAGTAGCTCCGTCGTAGTGGCGTCGTCGACCAGATCAGCGACGACAAGGGCGGCCACCGCGCCGGTCACGCCGGGAATCGCTGTGTGCAGCCGGCGGCGGGCCACCACGTCGGGCACCGGCCAGTACCGGACCACCTGCAGCTGCGCCAGCGCGGCCGTCCGGACGCGGTCGGTCAGGTGGGCGGCCCAGGCCACATCGTGCATGGCGTTGGACCAGGCGCCGACGGTCAGTCGGCGGCGCTGGTCGACCACGGCGTCGAGCGCGCACATCTGCGCGGCGGTCGCCCCGCGCAGGGTGCGCAGCAGCCGCTGCACGGCGTCGTTCTGCGGACCGAAATCCTGCTCATCGTCGCCGGCGGGTAGATCGTGCTCGGCGAGGCGCCACGGCGTGCGAAGCCGGGCGTACGACCGGGGGGTCAACCGCTCCTGCTCGGCGGAGGCGACGACCGCGTCGGCGACCACCGAGACGGCCGAGGCCTCGGTCTGGACCCGGACGTCGCCAAGCGGGCGCCAGGTCCAGTCGAAGATGTCCTCGGAGATCAGCCGGACGAGGTCATCCGGACCGCCCATCGGGGCGGCCGACAGCCGGCTGTACGCCTCGTTGGCGTCGAACGGCGTGGCGGGGTGCGCCTCGGCCGCGGACTTCACCGCGGCGAGCACCGTCTGCAGCCGCTCCAGGACCACCGAGCCAGAGCGGATCTCGTCCCATGCCTTGCGCCGCACGGTGTCGTCGCAGTACATCCCGGACAGGGCCGGCAGGTGTGAGGAGTCCAGCCGTAGGGCGACGGAGAGGTCGGCGGCCACCGCGCTGCCGGAACCGGAGCGGATCAGCTCGAAGGCGACGACCGGGGCACTGACCAGCGAATACATGGCTCGTCCTCCCTGGGGCTGACTCCGCCGGGACGGCGCGGAGCTTTCCAGGTCAGTTTTCCACTCGGCGTACCGGTGCAGTCAGGTCCATTCGGGCCAATTTCGCGGGCCGGACGGCGGCGCTGTGTCAGCTGGCGGCCACTCCGGTGAGGGCGGCCTGGGAGAACCGGAGGGAGTCCAGGTAACAGCTGCGCAGATCCTCGTCGTCGAAGCGGAAGGGGCTGTCGAACTCAGGTAGCTCGCCGGCCTCGTAGTTCAACGCCGCGCGGAGCACGTCGGACAGGGGCCCGGCGTCCTCCAGCAGGGCGGCGCGGACGGCGTCGTCCAGCGACAGCTGATCGGTCAGCTCGGCGAGCGGCACGGCGAGCAGGTCCGAGACCGCCGAGACCAGTCCGACCAGGAAGGCTGCATGTGCGTCCGAAACGCTTTGCTCTGCGAGCAGCTCGCACATCCTGGCCCGGGCCAGCGCCTGGGACAACGGCTCCGCGTCCAACGACGCCGACAGGGCCATCAGCGTGACCCAGCCTTGCAGCGTGCGGCGTCCGATGACCACGATCGCCTGCTTGATGGACGAGACCTTGAAGCGCAGCCCGGCCTCGGCGCTGTTCGCCGCTCGCAACACCCGGTAGCACAGGCCGGGATCGCGCTCCACGACGGCGATGATCTCCGTCAGCGGGGTGTCCGGGCTGCTCAACAAGGTGATCAGGTTGAGGCAGGTGAGCTCGTTGGCGTCCAGGGACCTGCCGGACATCGTCTCGGCCCGGGCGAAAAGGTAACCCTGAAACAGGTCCATCCCCAGCTCGACGCACATGTCGAACTGCTCGGGGGTCTCCACCTTCTCCGCCAGCAGAATGCGGCCCGGCGCCCGGCACCGCTCCACGAGAGCGGGGAGTTCCGCCGGCGCCACCGAGAGCACGTCGATCTTGATGTAGTGCACCAGCTCCAGCAGCTCCCAGCGCGCCTCATCGGCGATCACGTCATCCATTGCGATGCGGTAGCCGGCATCCACCAGGGCGCGCACTCCCCGAACGACCTCTGGATCCGCGGGCACGTCCTCGAGGATCTCCAGGACGACCTGGTCGGGGCGGAACGGCAGGGGCATGTCGCCGACGAGGAACGCTCGGGGAAGGTTCACGAACGCCAGCCGGTTGCCGACGAGCTCCTCCAGCCCCAGGTCGAGGAAGGTCCGGATCATCACCGAGGCCGTCGCTTGGTCGGCGTCGCGGATGTCAGCGGTCGTGGATGCGGCGGCCGCCCGGAACAGGAGCTCGTAGCCGACGGTCTCGCCGGTGCGATCGACCAGGGCCTGGCGACCGACGTGAACTCGCACCTGATACCCCCTCGAATGCTCACAGCCGCAGCCCAATCCTCGGTCTATTCTCGGCGGGATCCGACGCGGTCTGGAGCGGCGATGGGAGACTTCTGTCGATGCTGTGCCGTCGCGACCTCCGGGACCGCCCTCCCGGCTTCCGGGGCGGTTCCCCGTACGTCCACGGGTTGTCGGCCCGCTCGGCAGTGCGGAACCTGCGTCGCGCCGAGGCGCTCGGCATGGCGCTCGGCGTGCTGGCGGACGCGGTGCTGGCCGATCCGGCGCGGGCGCACCCGGTGGCGGGCTTCGGCGGGGCCGCCGGGGCCTTGGAACGGCGGATGTGGGCGGACAGCCGAGGCCGGGGAGCCCTGTTCACCGCGCTGGGCTTCGGTTCCGTCACCGCCTGCGCGATTGCGGCGACCGCGCTGTTCCCCCGACCTCCAGGCCGCCTGCTGCTGACGGCGACCTGCACCTGGGCCGTTCTGGGCGGCACCAGCCTCGCCCGGGAGGCGGGGCGCATCTCGCGCACCCTGACCGACGGGGATCTGACCGCCGCCCGCCGCCGGCTGCCGGCGCTGTGCGGCCGGGACCCCTCCGCTCTGGACGCGGACGGACTGGTGCGGGCAGCGATGGAGTCGGTCGCGGAGAACACCTCGGACGCGGCCGTTGCCCCGCTGTTCTGGGGCGCCGCGGCGGGCGTGCCGGGGCTGGTGGGGTACCGCGCCGTCAACACGCTGGACGCCATGGTCGGTCACCGCTCCGAGCGGTACGGCCGCTTCGGGACGGCGGCAGCGCGGCTGGACGACATCGCGAACTGGCTACCGGCCCGCATGTGCTGCGCATTGACCGCCGCCGGGGCACCGCTCGTCGGCGGTAGCCCGGCTGCCGTGCTGCGCGGCTGGCGGCGGGACGGGCGTGCCCACGCCAGCCCGAACGCCGGGCCCGTGGAGGCTGCGTTCGCGGCCGCGCTGGGCGTGCGGTTGGGTGGGCCGGTGCGCTACTCGTGGGGCGTCGCCC
>JALYNC010000038.1 GCA_030773415.1 Actinomycetota bacterium | reverse complement strand
CGTCCCTGCCAACGCCGCGCACGCGGCGGCCGCCATGGTGGTGGCCAACGAACTGCTCGACCCGTCGGTTCAGCTGGCGCTGTTCGAAGCGAACGGGGCCTATCCCGCGATCGACCCGGCCAAGCTGCCGGCTGAGCAGCGTGCCGCCTTCGACGCGGTCGAGCTCGGGCCGGCGGTCCTGCCGCTGACGGAGCTCACCGCCTCCACGCAACCCGAGCTGCCCGCGGCCTACATCAGCCGTATCGAGGCGGGCTGGAAGAGCCATGTCCTGCAGCAGTGACCCATGCCCCGCAGGCTGAGACGGTCGGCGGCCCCGTGGCTGCTGCTCGCCCCCGCACTCGCCGTCGTCTTGGTGCTCTTTCTCGGTGGGCTCGCCCTCGGCGTGGCGCAGTCCCTGGGCTACCTGCCCTTTCTGGACGGCTGGCGCTGGAGCCTCGACGGCTACCGCGCACTGACCCAGGACCCGGCTGTGCGTGCGTCACTGGCCCTGACGCTGCGGGTGTCGCTGCTGTCGACGGCGGCGGCCACCGTGCTCGGGGTGGGCGCCGCCCTGCTGGTTTCCCGGACCGGCCGGGCGCGTCGCCTGCTGACCGGGGTGTTCACCGCAACGCTGCCGGTGCCGCACCTTGTCGGCGCGGTAGCGATGGGACTCGTGCTTTCCCAGAGCGGACTGCTCTCCCGGGCCACCTACGCCGCCGGCCTAACCGACGAGCCGGCTGATTTCCCGCCCCTGACCGCCGACAGTTTCGGCTGGGGCATCATCGCCGCGTTCGTGTGGAAGGAGGCACCGTTCATCGCCGTGGTCGTGCTGGCGGCGCTGACCCGGGGCGTCACCGACTTCGAGGACGCCGCTCGCGTCCTGGGAGCCGGGGGATGGCAGCGGCAGGTCCACGTCGTGCTGCCGCTGATCGCCCGCAGCATCGCCGGGGCCTCGCTGCTGGTGTTCACCTTCACCTTCGGCAGCTACGAGATTCCACTGTTGCTGGGTCGGCCCTACCCGGCAGCACTTCCGGTCGTCGCCCTGCAGTCCTACCAAGACCCCAACCTGCACGCGCGGGCTCAGGCCATGGCCATCTCCGTAGGAACCGCGGTCTTGGTCGGCGCCCTGGTGGTCGGGTACCTCGCTGTGGTCGACAGGGCGACGCGCCGGCTCCGATGAGACGCAACGTGGCTGTGGCGGTTCTGGCGCTGGCCGTCGTCACCCCGCTGCTGCCCCTGCTGTTGTGGGCGGTCAGCGGACAGTGGCGCTATCCGGCGCTGCTCCCGCAGGAGCTTTCGTCGCGCGGCCTGCGCCTGCTCGCCGATCCCAGCACCGGCATTCGCGAAGGGCTCGTGACCTCGGCGTCGATCGGGTTCGCGGTCACCGGCCTGGCCCTGCTGGTGGGTGTCCCGGCCGGCCGGGCCGTCGGCATCTACACCTTCCGCGGAATGCGGCTCGTGCAGGCCTTGCTCCTGGCACCGGCGATCGTGCCTCCGCTGACGGCGCTGCTTGGCACGCACGTGATCTTCCTGCGGCTCGGACTCGCCGACACCGTCGCCGGCGTGGTGCTGGTCCAGCTGGTCCCGACCGTCCCCTACGTGACTCTGATCATGGCCGCGGCATTCGCCAACTACGACCTCGGCTACGAGGAGCAGGCCAGGCTGCTCGGCGCCGGACGGGTCCGCACGCTTGTGCACGTGACGCTGCCGGCTCTGCGGTCCTCCCTGGCCGTCGCCGGGGTGTTCGCGTTCCTCATCTCCTGGGGCGAATACGTGCTGACCCTGTTGATCGGCGGCGGAACCGTGAAGACGCTTCCGCTGCTGCTGTTCGCCTATGCCCGTGGAGCCGACCTCACCCAGACAGCCGTGGTCGCCGTGCTGCTTGTCGTCCCGCCGCTGGCCGCCATCGTGGTCCTGGCCCGGGGACTCCGCGGGAGGGCTGGCGCTCTCGTCGAAGCGGGCGGGCGATGATGGCGCCAGCGCCAGCGCCAGCGGCCGTGAGCCTCAGCGGGCTCACCAAGACCTTCCCGCGGGCGGCCGCGCCAGCGGTGAGTGATCTGAGCCTGGAGCTGGCGGCCGGCACCCTCACCGCACTGCTCGGTCCCAGTGGCTGCGGCAAGTCCACCACCTTGCGCATGGTCGCCGGCCTGCTCGAGCCGGACGCCGGCGACGTGCGCGTCGGACACCAGTCGTTGGCAGGCGTGCCCGCCGAACGTCGCCCGGTCGGGATGGTCTTCCAGCGGCCGCTGCTGTTCCCGCACCTCGACGTGGCCGGCAACGTTGGCTTCGGACTGCGCATGCGCGGCGTGCCGCGCCACTCCCGCAGGCGCCTGGTGGAGGAGATGCTCGCCCTCGTGCAGCTCGGCGGCCTCGAGGGGCGAGGGGTGGATCAGCTCTCCGGCGGTCAACAGCAGCGAGTGGCGCTGGCCCGGGCGCTGGTCACCTCCCCGCAGGTGCTGCTCCTCGATGAGCCGTTCTCCCAGCTCGACACGACCCTCCGCACCCAGATGCGCACCCTGCTGGCCGACGTACAGCGCCGACTCGGCGTCACGACCCTGCTGGTGACCCATGACCAGGAGGAAGCGGTCGAGCTCGCCGACCGGATCGCCCTGCTCGACGCCGGCCGGGTCGAGCAGTACGGCACCCCGAGTGACTTCTACCGGCGGCCCGCCTCACTGACCGTCGCCCGCTTCTTCGGCGCCGGCAACTTCGTCTCCGGTACGGCCCGCGACGGACGCTTCCACTGCGCACTCGGGGAGCTGCTCGTCGCCGGGAACCCAGCGCCAGGGCCCGGCACACTGGTCGTGCGCCCGGAGTCCCTGGGGCTAACGAATTGCACGAGCAGCAACGTCGTGCACGGGCGTGTCACGGCCGCGGACTACCGCGGCACCCACATCGACGTCACCGTGACGACCAACGGCGTCGCGCTTCGCGTCCGCGCCGCGGCGACCGACTCCGTACCCGTCGGTGCGCCGGCCAGCGTGCACCTGCCTCCCGACGCGTGCACCGTCCTGCCGGACAACTCGCCCATCGGAGATCATTCGCATGCCCAGCGTTGAGAACGTCGCCATCCCCTTGGACGGCATCACCCTGACCGACACCGCCACCGGGAGACAGCTCGACCTGGGTCACCTGGAAGGCGTGCACGTCATCGTGCTCACGCGTCACCGGCATTGACTGCCTTGCCAACAGCACCTGGTTCGGGTGCAGCTGCAACGAACTGACCCGCGCATCGGTCTGGTGCTCGTGGGATTCAGCCCGGCCGAGCGTCTCGCTGCACTCGCCCGCCATCTGCACTGGTCAGGACTCGTCCTGAGCGACCCGCCGCGGCAGCTGTACGCGGCGCTCGGCATCGGCAGGGCCCCGCTATGGCGGCTGTACACCCGCCGCACCCTGCTCATCTACGGCCGCGCGCTGCTGCAGGGACATCGCGTCAAGCAACCCGCGGAGGACACCCGTCAGCTTGGTGGCGACGCCATCGTCGTCGACGGCACCGTGCGGCGACTCTGGCGTCCCCGCAGTCCTGACGACCGACCAGCGGCCCGTGCGGTACTCGCAGCAGCATCCGCGCTGCTCGACCGGTGAGCCGTACTCAAGCGGCAGCGCCCGGACGGCTCTCGACAGCTCGAGGGTCCGTCGGCCGGCGCAGCAGCTTCCACGCCCGCCGTCCCCTGACAATCAGACCCGCCAGGACGCGGACGGCGGGGGCATCCAGGCGGCCCTGGACGTCCTCGATCGCGGCATTCCACGACCCGTCCGCATAGGTCGGGTAGGCGTGAGTGGTGCCGGCGAGCCCGCTGGTCTTCATCCCGGACGTCACCGCCACGCCGAGCTCCGCCAACGCTTCTCCGGCACGCGGGCCGACGACGGTCGCGCCGACGATTCGGTGGCGGGAGTCGAGAACCAAGCGGGTGAACCCGTCGATGCGGTCCTCGGTGACAGCGCGGTCGACGTCCGCGTGCGAGCGTGTCACCGTCCGGTACCCGGCGTCCTGCTCCTGCCACGCGGAAGCCCCGACCGCGCCCACCTCCGGGTCAGTGAAGGTGACTCGCGGGACTGCATCCGCTCGGACCTTGCGCCGAAGCCCCAGGACGGCGTTGGTCACCGCGAGACTGGCGTGGACCCCTGCGAGGTGGGTGAACTGTGGATGCCCCGTGAGGTCGCCGGCAGCCCAGATGCTGGGGTTGGTCGTGCGTAGCGTGGGGTCCAGCTTCACCATGCCGCGTTCGTCCAGGTCCACGCCGGCGGCGGTCAACCCCAGCCCGCAGGTCCGGGGGCGCCGGCCGACCGCGACGAGAAGTGCGTCGTAGAGAAGGGACCTCTCGCTGTCACCGTTCTGGACGCTCACCTCGCCGGACCCGTTGGCTCTGCCAGCGACTCTGACCACTGAATGTCCGGGAAGCACGTGCACCCCGTCGGACTCGAGCGCCGCCTGTACCAGCGCGGAAGCGTCGGGGTCCTCGTTGGCCAGCAGCCGGTCACCGGCCTCCACGACCGTCACCTGAGCGCCTAGCCGGGCGAAGGCCTGACCGAGCTCGCACCCGATGGTGCCTCCACCCATCACGACCAGACGCTGTGGCAACCGCTGCAGGTCCCACACCGTGTCACTCGTCAGCGGAGCCGCCTCCCGTAGCCCCGGCAGGTCAGGTACCGCGGGTGCCGCCCCAGTGGCCAGGAGGGCCTGGGAGAAACGCAGCCGCTGGTCGCCGACGCGCACCGCGTTCGGCGAGACGAACCGCGCCTCCCCCGAGATGACGTGCACCCCAGCTGCTCGCAACGCCGCTGGGGAGTCCACCGGCTCGATGGCGGCGATGGCCTGATGCACGTGCCGCATGACCGCGCCAAAGTTCACCGTCACGTCGGAGACCTCGACCCCGAGCCGGTGCGCCTGACGCGCATGCGCCGCGGCGGCCGCAGCGGCCAGCAGGGCTTTGCTCGGCACGCAGCCCGTCCACAGGCAGTCACCGCCGGTGCGGGCACGCTCTACGAGAGCGACCCTCGCCCCGAACCGGGCCGCCGTCTTCGCTCCGACGATGCCGGCTGTACCGCCGCCCACGACAACCAGATCCCACGTCTGGTCCGGCAACGTCATCCCCAGCACCTCCACCTTCGCGTCGGCAGGCGAGCCGCGCAGCATGGGAACCCTGACCTGCAGCTCAGGCTTCCACCTGGCGAATTCGAGCCGATCTAGTGCCTTTCAGCGGCTCGCTGATGCTCGGGCCTCTTGCGCCACGACTGCGTAGTCCGCGGCTCGTCCACTTGACGTGGAACGAGCTGATCACGCCGGGGACGCCGGCGCAGCACTAGGTCAGAGACGAGATGCGGGCGCATCCGATGGAGTCGGGCAGGCCGCGATGGCCGAACATACGAGGTCGCCCTGCTCACGGTGGACCCGTCCGAGCGAGTTCGACCCTGAACGCCCGGCTCTGTGCACGCCGCGTTCATCTACGGCACCGACCGTGGCGCCAACCGCTTCGTCGGCACGGGACGCCGGGCTCTGCTGCCCATGTACCGGCGGATCGGCTTCTGTGGCACCGGCATCCCCGTCGAGTCGGGCGCCGTCGAGTACGAGGTGATGACCTGCATCACCGATGACGCCGCCACGGCCATGCGCCGAGGTCGACGGGCTGCGTGACCGACTCGGCCTGGAGCGAATCCATTCGCCGAGCGCAACGCCGTGCTTTCACGGTGGGGCGTTCTGGGAGGTGGTCGGCACAGATCTGAGCACGCTGAGCCGGCACCGCGAGATCTCAACGCCGACGTCCTCGATGCCTGGTTCCCGCCGGCCCCCGGCGTGCTGGCAGCCATCCAGGACGAGCTGCCGTGGCTTCTCCGCACGTCGCCTCCGACGATGGGCGACGGGCTCATCCGCGCCATCGCCCATGCCCGGGGGCTGGCGGAGGACTCCGTCCTGCTGGGAGCCGGGTCGTCCGCGCTGATCTACCTCGCCCTGGGAACGTGGCTGACTAGGCAGTCGACGGTTCTGCTGCTCGACCCCACCTATGGCGAGTACGCCCACGTCCTCGAGCAGGTCCTGGGCGCCCGGGTCGACCGCCTGGGCCTGGAGCTTGACGGCGACTACGACCTGGACCTCGACCAGCTGCGCCGACGCGTCGAGCACGGCAATTACGACCTCGTGGTGGTCGTCAACCCCAACAGCCCACCGGCCCTTACTGCGACAGCACCGGCCGGGGAGGTACACGCGTAGGCGGGCTGTCCATTGGCCGAGACGTCCTCGAGGCGTGCGCTGCCGCGACCGGGCCAGACCAGGCTGGCGTGGAGAGCCGGCGATGGCCGCACGTCCGAGGTAC
>JALYNC010000037.1 GCA_030773415.1 Actinomycetota bacterium | reverse complement strand
GTCCGGCTGGTGGTCACGGGTGCGGCACCAGCGGCGAGCGCCACGCTGAGAAGTTGAGATGGCTCCGGGCCGGTCACAGGTCCACCAGCAGCCATGAGTCCTCACGTCGGTAACCCGGCACGGCGGCGCCCGCGACGTGGTCGCAGGCCAGCCCGTCAACCACCGTGCCGCCGGCCAGCACGTCGGTGTATCGGACGTGCAGGTGCCCGTGCACGACTCGGGCGGGCCGCAGCGCGTCGACGACGCGCTGCACGCGGTCCTGGTTCGGCCAGGCAGCAGGGGTGTCTTTCCGGTTCCATTCGGGCCGGCTGGCGCGCGGCTTGTCGTGGCAGAGCAGCAGGTGGACCAGGCTGCCATCAGCCGCGGCGGCCGCGGCCTGCTCGTCAGTCAGCTCCTCACCGGGGAACCACAGCGTCTCCGCATAGGAGCGCACCGGCGCTGGCGGCAGCGACCGGTCGCGGTACCGGGCCTTCCTCGCCGCCTTGCCCGTGCGCTTGGCTTCGGCGTCAAGCCGCCACTGCTTGTCCAGCGACGCCGCGCCGCCCAGCGCCAGCAGCCGCGTGCTGCCCCAGGTCCACCGGTGCCCGCGCGGGGCGTAGCGCACATGCGGGCGCACAACCACCAGGCCGTCGGCGTCACGCTCGTTGTAGCTGCGGAGCAGCAGCGCGAGGTTGTCGTGGTTCCCGTCG
This sequence comes from Actinomycetota bacterium, assembly GCA_030773415.1. Lineage (GTDB taxonomy): Bacteria > Actinomycetota > Actinomycetes > JALYNC01 > JALYNC01 > JALYNC01. The sequence goes on along the minus strand of JALYNC010000037.1, from coordinate 41,768 downwards.
AGGAACGCCACGTCGACGCCGTACCGGTTAGCCAGCCGGTCGACCTTGTCCAGGTAGACGCGGCCGTCGTGCTCGTGCTCCCAGTAGCCGAAGTCGCCGACGACGAACACGCGGTCGCACTCGGCGCTGGCTGCGGTCCGCAGCAGGTAGTCAACGTGCGCGGTCTGACCGTGCGTGTCACCGGCGAGCATCAAGCGCATGGCACGCCTGTGCTCGTCGGCTTGGACTGCGGCGTCATCGGGCGTCGCCGCAGGCGCCGACGTCCGCCTGCAGCGCCGGCACGTCCGGGGCGCACGGGACCACCAGGGTGTTACCGGGTCCCTCGTCGGCCAGTCCACTCACCCGGCACCGCCCGCCCCATGGCGTCTCGTCGCTGACCAGGTCGTAGCGGCGGTGCAGATGTCCGTGCAGGTGCAGGGCTGGCTGCAGGCCGGCGACGAGCCGGTCGAGGCGCTGCTGATGCGCCTGGCTGCGGTGGAAGTCGCCGTCGACCAGGACCGGGGCATGTCCCGCCACCAGTCGCCGGGCGTCTGGCCGAGTGCGAGCTCGACCCAGGCCGGCCGGTCGTGGGTGAGCAGCACGTCCGTGCGGCCGACGTTCGCGGTGACGTCGGCGACCTGCTGGTCGGTCAGCTCCTCCTCCAGCCACCAGTTCGTGCCCAGTTCCCGCTGGGCGGGCCATTGTTCGGGTTGGAGTGCCGTCTGGCCTCGTCCAGTGTGAGTGGCGCGCGCTTCACCTTCGGTTCTGGCGTGCCGGGGCGGCTCTTGCCCTCGCGTGTCATCCCGGACGACGGAGCGGGCGCGCCCGGCCCGTGCTCCCCGGGATGTCGGGGGTCTGCGGTCGCCAGCCCAACTCCCGTCCCAGCTATCAGCGTGCCTGCCGCCACTCCGACTACAAAAACCTGCCGCTTCCCCACACGCCCCCAGTGCCGTTCCCGTTATCGGAGCTCCACGCGCGCACCCCGCTGCAACGCGTCATCGGCAGAATGGAACCACCACTTGATCGCCTTACACGCGGACGCTTCACCCCGCCGCCGAAATTGTCAACGAGCGAGCCGAAGTACGAAGAGTGCTACCGCGGCGATCACCGCCGTCGCCCGGGCAGTCCAGCGTCCGGTCGTTTGTGCCGATGTTGTGAACACCGGGGTATCCGGCCTGGCCAGAACTTGGAGCAAGCATGTTGCGTCGTGTACCGAGCGGGCTTGCCCGTGCCGGGCTGGTGGCTGCTGCCTCAGCGGTCGGTGTCGGTCTGGCGGGGGTTCCAGCTGGCGCGGACGCGGCGGAGGTCCCGGTGCCGGCCCCAGTGGATTTCGCGTCTGTGGTGACCGGCACCACGGCCAACCAGATCCCGTACACCCGGAGTTCGGGGGACGCGGGCTGGACCAGCCTTGGCGGTCGCCTGGTGGGCCCGCCAGCGGTGGTGATGGCCAAGAACGGCCGTACCTACTACGTGGGGGGTCGATCCGGACGAGCAGGCCACCACGGCTGCTGGCGGCCACCGCCATGGTAGGAAGGCCAGGCCGCCGAACATCTGCTTCTCGGTGACCGTCTCGGACGACAGCACCTGACGGAGGCGCTCTGCGAGATCCCGGTCGTAGCTCATGCTTGCAGCATCCCAGCGACGTCCGACAGTGGCCATGATCTGCCGTCGCAGGGCGACCTAGTGGCCGAGCCGCTCCAGGATCAGTTCGCGCACCCGTGCCGCGTCTGCCGAGCCGCGGGTCGCCTTCATCACCGCACCGACGAGCGCCCCCGCGGCCGCGACCTTCCCGGAGCGCACCTTGTCCGCGATATCGGGCTGGGCGGCGATCGCCTCGTCGACGGCGACGCCGAGCGCCGAATCGTCGTTGACGATCGCCAGGCCGCGGGCAGCCACCACCTGATCCGGGTCGCCCTCCGCCGCCAGCACGCCGTCGACAGCGGTACGAGCCAGCTTGTTGTTCAGCGACCCTTCGGCGATCAGCGCGATGACCCGGGCCACCTGCGCCGGCGTGATGGGCAGCTCGGCGGGCGAGGTACCTAGCTCGTTCGCCTTCTGCGCCAGGTAGGACAGCCACCAGTTGCGCGCCTCGGCGGCTGGCGCCCCGGCGGCGGTGGTGTCGGCGACCAGGTCGAGCACACCCGCGTTGCCCATCATCTCCAGGTCGTTGGCCGATGCCCCCAGCTCCTGCGCGAGTCGCCGGCGACGGGCGGCCGGCAACTCCGGCAGTGCGCGCCGGATCGACTCGATCCAGTCCGCCGCGGGCGCCATCGGCACCAGGTCGGGCTCGGGAAAGTACCGGTAGTCCTGGGCCTCCTCCTTGCTACGCCCGGACGTGGTGGTGCCGGTGTCCTCGTGGAAGTGCCGGGTCTCCTGCACCACCCGCTCGCCCGCGTCCAGCCGCGCCGCCTGCCGCTCCACCTCGTGGCGGATGGCCCGCTCCACCGAGCGCAGCGAGTTCACGTTCTTGCTCTCCGAGCGGATGCCGAGCACTCCAGAACCGACCGGTGACAGCGACAGGTTCACGTCGCAGCGCAGCGAGCCCTCCTCCATGCGGACGTCGGACGCGCCGAGCGTGCGGATCAGGTCGCGCAGCTCGGTGACGTACGCACGCCCGGCGGCGGCGGCCTTGGGACCGGTGCCGGCCACGGGCCGGGTCACGATCTCCACCAGCGGGATGCCCGCGCGGTTGTAGTCGACCAGGGAGTGGCTAGCACCGTGGATCCGCCCGGTGGCGCCACCGACGTGCAGCGTCTTGCCGGTGTCCTCCTCCAGGTGCACACGCTCGATCTCGATGCGCACAGTCTCGCCGTCGACGTCCACGTCGAGGTAGCCGTCGACGCACAGCGGCTCGTCGTACTGGCTGACCTGGTAGTTCTTCGGCATGTCGGGATAGAAGTAGTTCTTGCGGGCGAAGCGGCACCACGAGGCGATGGAGCAGTTCAGCGCCAGCCCGATCATGATGGTGAAGCGGACGGCCGCCTCGTTGACCACCGGCAGGCTGCCCGGCAGGCCGAGGCAGGTGGGGCAGGTGTGGGTATTCGGCGGCGCGCCGAACTCCGTCGAGCAGCCGCAGAAGATTTTGGACGCGGTGCCCAGCTCGACGTGGGTCTCCAGGCCGATCACCGGGTCGTAGCGGGTGACGGCCTCGTCATACGGAACGAGCGCGGTTGCGGTGCTCACAGGGCCGGTACCTCCTTGATCAGCGTTGATCCCCAGCGCTCGACGAGCGCGGCCTCCAGCGCACCGGCCACCCGGTACATGACGTCGTCGGCCATCGTCGGCGCCATGATCTGAAAGCCAACGGGCAGGCCGTCCTCCGGGGCCAGCCCGGCCGGCACGGAGATCGCCGGTCCGCCCGCCAGGTTGGACGGGATGGTGCACAGGTCGGCCAGGTACATCGCCATCGGGTCGTCGACCCGCTCCCCCAGCCGGAAGGCGGTGGTTGGCGTCGTCGGCGACACCAGCACGTCGACGTCCTGGTAGGCGGCCTCGAAGTCGCGCGTGATTAGTGTGCGCACCTTCTGGGCCTGGCCGTAGTAGGCGTCGTAGTAGCCGGAGGACAGGGCGTAGCTGCCGAGGATGATCCGGCGCTTGACCTCGGGGCCGAAGCCCTGCGCGCGAGTCAGCGACATCACCTCCTCGGCGCTGCGTGTGCCGTCGTCGCCGACCCGCAGCCCGTAGCGCATCGCGTCGAACCGGGCCAGGTTGGAGGACGCCTCCGACGGCGCGATCAGGTAGTACGCGGGCAGCCCGTACGCGAAGTGCGGGCAGGACACCTCCCGCACCTCGGCGCCGTGCGCCTCGAGCAGCTCCACGGCCTCGGTGAAGCGCTGCTGCACTCCCGGCTGGTAGCCCTCGCCGGACAGCTCGCGGACCACGCCGATCTTCAGGCCGCGGACACCCTGGTGCACCGAGGCGGCAACCGGCGGGACGAGTGCGTCGATCGAGGTCGAGTCGCGCGGGTCGTGCCCGGCGATCACCTCGTGCAGCAGCGCGGCATCGAGCACCGTGCGGGTGAGCGGGCCGGCCTGGTCCAGGCTGGAGGAGAAGGCGATCAGCCCGTACCGGGAAACCCCGCCGTAGGTGGGCTTGGCCCCCACGAGGCCGCAGACCGCAGCCGGCTGGCGGATCGAGCCCCCGGTGTCGGTGCCGATCGCCAGCGGCGCCTCGTACGCCGCGACCGCCGCCGAGCTGCCGCCGCTGGACCCACCGGGAATCCGGCCCAGGTCCCAGGGGTTCGCCGTCGCGCCGTACGCGCTGTTCTCCGTGGAGGAGCCCATCGCGAACTCGTCCATGTTCGTCTTGCCCAGGATGACGATCCCGGCGTCCCGCAGCTTGGTAACCACCGTCGCGTCGTACGGCGGTTTCCAGCCCTCAAGGATCCGCGAGCCGCAGGTGGTCGGCACATCCCGCTGCACCAGCACGTCCTTGAGCGCCAGCGGCACCCCGGCCAGCGGGCCGAGCTCTTCCCCGCCCGCCACCGCGGCGTCCACGGACCTTGCCTGGGCCAGCGCGCCCTCGGCGTCCACGTGCAGGAAGGCGTGCACCCGCTCGTCGACCGCGGCGATCCGGTCCAGGTGGGCCTGCGTCACCTCGACCGCGCTGACGTCCTTCGCGGCGATGAGCGAGGCGGTGTCCGCGGCGCTCAGCCGCGTGAGACCAGTGAAGTCGGTCATTGCTCGTCCAGGATGCGTGGCACGCGGAAGCGGTCGTCCTCGCTCGCCGGCGCACCGGACAGCGCCTCCTGCGGCGCCAACGAGGGACGGGCCTCGTCGGGCCGGTAGACGTTGGTCAGCGGAACGGAGTGCGAGGTGGGCGGGATGCTGTCCGCCGCGACCTCCCCCACCCGGGCAACGGCCCCCAGGATCACGTCGAGCTGGCCGGCGAGAGCGTCGAGCTCGTCGTCGGGAAGGGCGAGTCGGGAGAGCCGGGCGAGGTGCGCCACCTCGGCTCGAGTGATCGACGGCATGCGCCCAGTGTAGGAGCGATGGCGGAACTGCCAGACTCCCAGCGTGCCGGAGAAGATCACGCCTGGGCCGTCGCTGGACGGCCGAACGTTCACCGGGGTCGCCAACACGGCAGACGGCGAGGTAGGCAGCGCCACCCGGTTCCACTACCGGGAGTCCGCCGGCGTGATTCGCGCCGAGTACTCGGGCGGAAGCATCGAACAGGGATACCTGGTGGGCACCCGCGACGCCGACGTCCTCGACTTCCGGTACGTGCACCTGGCGACCGATGGGTCCACATCGTCGGGACACTGCACCTCCACGGTCGAGGTTCTCGATGACGGACGCCTGCGGCTGCACGAGACTTGGACCTGGGAGTCGCGTCCAGGATCAGGTACCAGCGTCGTCGAGGAAACCGCAGTGCCGGAGACGTGACCGTGTCACAGCCGTACCGCTTGCTCGTGCGAGCGCGGGTGAGCACTATTGATCCATGGAGCGACCGGCGCAGCCGTACGCCATGACGCTAGATGCGCTGGAGCGATCCGTGCGCGTGCCCGCCTCGAGCCAGGTCATCTCCCGCCCCGAGCCGCCGGCGCCCGGCCGATCGCGCCCGAGGAACTGGACCGCATGTTGCTTCTCGGAGTGACGGGCGCCGGGCGACTCCGCGTCACCTGACGTTCGATGCAGGCCCCGCTCGGGCCCCCGCGAGGAATTCGCTGGGACATCCGCGAGGCCACCGCAGCTGACGCGCCGGTCCCCGCGCAGATCCACGTCCAGCGGAGTTGCACCGGAAACACTGCGCCGGATGCGCGATCGGGGTAGCTCTACCGCGACCCTCTGGGTGCTCGACGGCAACGAGCGGGCCCAGCGCTTCTACACCCGGCACGGCGGGCGCCCCGACAGTGCGCTCCGGAGGGAGAAGGTCTGGCGTCGACGTCTCGGAGCTGCGGTACCGCCGGGCGGTCAACGGCGAATTCTGACCTTTTTCACAGCCGGCAGCGGTACGTTGGCAGGCGAGTGGGGGTGTAACCCGACGTGGACGACGTGGATGGCGTTGTGGCACCAGAACCCGGCCGGCTGCGCCGGACTGCCGACGATGAGGGCACCCCCTGCGGCAGTGGCCTCAGCCCGCTCGGTCCGCGCGCCGCGGTCGGCGATGCGGCCCGGCTGGCGGCCGTCCGCAGCTACGGGTTGGAGGGCCACGACGGCGGTGCTGACCTCCAGGCGGTCATCCAGTACCTGGCCGACACGCTGCACGCCCCGATGGCCGTCGTGAACCTTGTGGGCCCGGATCGCCAGTGCTACCCGGTGGAGTACGGGGTCGGGGCTCCGGAGAGCAATGTCTCCGACGAGGTGTCGTTCTGCGCTCACGTGGTCGACCAGCGGGCGCCGTTGCAGGTGACGGACGCGCGCGACCACCCCGTATTCCGGAGCAATCCGCTCGTGAAAGCCGGGGCCATCGGCGCCTACCTCGGAGTGCCGCTGGTCGACGAGGACGGCTACGTGCTGGGCGCGCTGAGCGTGTTCGATGCGGTGCCGCGCGAGTTCACCGAGGCGGAACGACGGACCCTGGAGGTCCAGGTCCGGGTGGTGCGGGCGATGCTCTCGCTGCGGCGGCGAGTGGCGCGCCAGCAGTGGACCGAGAAATTGCTGGAGGCACAGGGACGGGCACTCGAGGCGGTCGTGGCTCGGCGCCCCCTCCCCGACATCCTCGACGCGCTGGACGCCGACGTCGTGGCACTGGCGGACGTCATCACCCCGGGGCAGCAGGAGCTCCTGCAGCGGAGCCGGGACCGGCTCGCAGGCATCGCCCAGGAGGCCGACTCCTGGCGCAACGCCATGGAGCGCATGGCCAAGGAGGACTCACTCACCGGGCTGGCCAGCCGCGCCCACGTCACGAGCACCGCCGACTCTTTGCTCGCCGGCGGGGGTGCCGTGCTGTTCGTCGATCTGGACAACTTCAAGGACGCCAACGACCGCGGCGGCCACGCGTTCGGCGACCAGCTGCTGGCGCGGCTGGCGGAACGGCTCCGGAGCAGGGTTCACGTCGCGGTCCCGGATGCGCTGGTCGGCCGGATGGGCGGGGACGAGTTCGCGGCGATCCTGCCCGGCGTCCAGCAGTCGGTGGCCGAGGCTCTCGGCGAGGAACTGGCCGGGGCTCTCGTGGAGGAGATGCTCTCCGGCCGGCGCACGATCCGGGTCTCGGCGAGCGTCGGACTGGCGATGAACCCGCCTGGTACCCGATTCGCCGAAGCGCTCCGCAAGGCTGACACGGCCATGTACGCGGCGAAGGAGAGCGGGCGCGGACGGTTCCACGTCCTCACGGAAGCTGCTGGGTGACCGGGCCAGCCGTGAGGTGCTGACCGGCGCAGCCGCGGGGTCGCGCCAGGGCCTCCTCGCCTGGCGGCTCAAAGCCGGGTGGTGCCGAGCGGCAGCTCGGCCAGCGGATACCAGGAGTCGGGCGACGGCGTCCGTCAGGTCAGCTCGTCGGCCAGCAGGTCCATCAGCAATCCGTCGTGCCAGCCGGAACCATCGGCATTCCGCTCGTATCGCCGCATGATGCCCACCGGCCGGAATCCGACCGCCGTGTAACGCCGGATGGCCGGCTGGTTGTCGGCGGCTGGGTCGATGACCCCGGTCGACCAGCACGGTGTACCGGACGACGGACGGGTCGTCGAACGGCCAGCCCGAGGAAGCAGCCTCATCGCCCCATCGGGCACGCACCTGCGGGGTGAGCAGGATCCGGCGCAGCTCCGGCACATGGTCCGCCGTGACCGGCGCCAGGACGAGGCCACTGCCCGCGAGCCGGCTGCCATCAGGGTCGGCCGACCCGAGATCACCGTCCACGCTGCGGTCGGTTGTCATGTCGCCTCCGGCCAGGGGCCTGTCCACGGATACCTGATCGAATCCTGCCCCGTGGCGGCTCCACTGTCGGCTGTTAGCGCCCCCGTGTCGCAGACACCGGGCGGCCCCGCGGGGCCACACTGTCAGCATGACCGACTCCCCCGTGACCGTAATCACGGGCGGCAGCCGCGGTATCGGCGCCGCCACGGCGCTGCACCTGGCGGCCCAGGGTCACCGCGTAGCGCTGACGTACCGGCGAGACCGCTCCCCCGCCGCCCGCCTGGTCGACGAGATCATCGGGAACGCTGGCCAGGCACTCGCCGTCCGTGCCGATGTCACCCGCGAAGGGGACGTGGACGAGCTGTTCACCACGGCCGCGGCCGAGCTTGGTCCGGTCACCGGGTTGGTCAACAGCGCCGGGCTCACCGGCCACATCGGCGACCTCGCCGGCACGCCGGTCGCCGCCATCCGCCAGGTCATCGACGTGAACTTTCTCGGAGTCGTGCTGTGCTGCCGGCGGGCCGCCCAGGCCATGTCGCCGCGGTCCGGCGGCCGGGGCGGAGCGATCGTCAACGTCTCGTCCGCGGCAGCGACGGTGGGATCGGCGCACGAGTACGTGCACTACGCGGGCGCGAAGGCCGCCGTCGACGCCGTCACGGTCGGGCTCGCGCAGGAACTCGCCGCGGACGGCATCCGGGTCAACGCCGTGGCGCCAGGGATCATCCGGACCGGCATCCATGCCAATGCCGGTGATCCGTCGCGCGCTGACCGGGTGGGCGCGGCGGTGCCGCTGGGCCGGGCGGGAGAGCCGCAGGACGTCGCCGCCGCGATCGCCTGGCTTGGGGCCCGAGGCGTCGTACGTCAGTGGCGCGGTGCTGCGGGTGGCCGGGGGGCGGTGAGAGCGGCCGGGCCTCTGCGCGCCGGTAGAGGTCTCCCGGCGGGGTGGCCATGCCTGTGGACCCGGGACGGGACGTAGTTTGTCTGGCGGACAGGGCGTCGATCTCCGGAGGGGCTGGCATGCGCAATCCCCTCCGCCGTACCCCCCGGACCGCTACGTCGGCCCCGGCCAATCCGGCCCGCGTCATTCTGAGTGCCTTCGCGATCGCGGTCCTGGTGGTCACGGGGCTGCTGATGCTGCCCGTGGCAACCGAGGCCGGTGAGGCGACCTCGTTCCGGCTGGCGTTGTTCACCGCCACCTCGGCGGTCTGCGTCACCGGCCTGACCGCGGTGGACACGCCCTCTCACTGGTCGACGTTCGGCGAAGTGGTGATCATCGCAGGGGTACAGGTCGGCGGGTTCGGCATCATGACGCTCGCCTCGCTGCTGGGGCTGTTCGTCTCCCGGCGCCTCGGGCTGCGCAGCCGGCTGCTGGCGCAGGTCGAGACGCAGGCCGCCCGGCTCGGGGACGTCCGGTTCGTCCTGCGCGGCGTCGCCCTCATGTCGCTGTTCTTCGAGGCGACCACCGCGCTCGTCCTATGGCTGCGGCTGACACTGGGTTATGGCGAGTCGCCGGGAGCAGCCGCGTATTCGGCCGTCTTCCACGCCATCTCCGCCTTCAACGGCGGCGGCTTCGCGCTCTACAGCGACAGCCTGATCAGGTTCGCCGGCGACCCGTGGGTCCTGCTGTCGGTCTGCGTCGCGGTCATCGCCGGCAGCCTGGGCTACCCCGTCATGTTCGAGTTGCGCAGGGAGTTCCGCACGCCGTCCACCTGGTCCGTCCTCACCCGCATCACCGTGTTCATGACCGCCTTCCTGTTGTTCATGGGCACCGTCACGCTGCTGGCGCTGGAGTGGACCAACCCCGCGACGCTCGGCCCCATGGGCACGCCGGGCAAGCTCCTCAACGGGTTCTTCCAGGCCGTGACCCCGCGCAGCGTCGGTCTCAACTCGGTGGACTACGCCGAGATGCGCGAAGCCAGCTGGCTGGTGACGGACGCGTTGATGTTCATCGGCGGCGGTAGCGCGAGCACAGCCGGCGGCATCAAGCTGACCACCTTCACGGTTCTGCTCTTCGCGGTCATCGCCGAGGCTCGCGGCGACACGGAGGTGGATGCGTTCAACCGGCGCATCCCCACCTCCGTCATCCGGCAAAGCATCGCCGTGGCGCTGATCAGCCTCGCGCTCATCTTCTCGGCGACGCTCGCAATTCTCGTGCTGTCAGGCCTGGAGCTCGACCGCGTGCTGTTCGAGGTGATCTCAGCGTTCGGGACGGTGGGGCTGTCCACGGGAATCACCGGAAACCTGCCACCAGCCGCGCACTACATCCTCGTGGCGCTGATGTTCTTCGGCCGGATCGGCCCCGTCACCCTCGCCTCGGCCCTGGCCCTGCGCGAGCGCCGCAAGCTCTACCGGCTCCCGGAGGAGCGCCCGATCGTCGGCTGACCGCCCGTTGCATGCGGAGACGCTCACGCAGCCAGGTGAACGCGTGGCGTGCGCAGCGTCAGGGGCCCTGGCTCGCCAACTCCTCCTCCGACCGCAGGATTCAGAACTCGTTGCCCTCCGGATCTGCGAGGACCACCCAGCCGGTGCCGGGCCCGTGCGTGCCGCGCAGGTCGGAGAGCATGCTCGCGCCGAGTGCCAGCTGCCTCTGCAGCTCCTCCTCACGGGTGCCCGACCGCGGGCGGAGGTCCAGTTGGAGCCGGTTCTTCAGCTCTTTCGCGTCAGGCACCTCGATGAACAACAGCAGGTGCGAGACGTAAGCAGTCATCCGGGCACGTTCTCACGGGCGACGACCAGTCAGCTGGCCCAGACCGCATCGCGGCGGTCGAGGCGCAGATCCACGGAGGTCGCCGTGAAGACGAGATCGACCACGTACGTCGACAGGTGAAAGGTTCCAGTCGGTCGGAAATAGTCGAAGAGCGAGACCTGCCCCAGCACCCCCGGTGGCGTATCCGGCGTCGGTTCTTCACCCGTCCAGGAATGGACGTGGAGTCCCTCGAAGGTGAACACGGAGAGGGGGGTCTCCGCCGCGCTGTCGGGCGTCCACTCCGGATCTTCGTACCGGAATGCCATGGTCAGGATCGGCGGCTCGCAGAAGTGCCAGCCCGAGGAACGACATGTCGTGCAGCCGAACCCAGACGCCTGCCGTGGTCGTGACCTCGTACAGACCGGACGGGGCCGACGCTGCCGACATCGAGACCATGGAACTGCATCTCGGGAAGCGTGTCGTCTTCATGGCCGGCGGCCAGCGGCAGGCGGCGACTCCACAAAGGGCTCATGCGGCTGAGATTATTCATTCCCGCGGACCGGATTCGGTCGAGTTCGCTCGGCTCCCATGAGCATCACTCGCCCACCACTCGAATTCCCTTTACCTCATCGAAGACTAGGGTCGCCGGCGCCTCGAGCGACTCGAACGTGGGCCAGAGATCCATAGCGAAGAACCGGTACGCGCTGGTGACCGGGTCGACGCCTGCTCCCCAGATGAGTTCGGCGTCGGGATCAGCCTGCCGTCGTAGACGGGCGTCGAGCTGGTGGATTGGCCTGCGACGGCGGCCTGTGACGGAACATGTGACAAGCCTTACCTGTCCGGGGCGCCGGGAGGAAGCCACTTTCCCGCAGCGGTCCCGCATGGGCCTCCGCACAGAGCTCCGGCCGAAACACCGCGGCAACCTGGCCGGTGCACCATGGACGCCGTGACCTTTCTGCTGCGGCTTCTCCTGCCGGACCGCCCGGGGTCGCTCGGTGCCGTCGCGAGCGCGATCGGCGCCGCCGGCGGCGACATCCTGAGCCTCGACGTGATCGAGCGGGGGCCCGGGTATGCGGTCGACGACCTGATCGTGGCGCTGCCGCCCGGCGGACTAGCCGACCGTCTGATCACCGCCGCCTACTCGGTGGCCGGTGTGACTGTGGAGTCGTTGCGCCCTTACGTCGGTGGTGAGGATCTGCACCGTGACTTGGAGCTGCTGGACGAGATCGCCGCGCAGCCGGACCGGGCCCTGGCGCTACTGACGGAGAACGCGCCGGGGGTGTTCCGCGCGGGCTGGGCGCTGGCGCTGGCGGGCACGACCGACGGGATCACTGTGCTGCACGGAAGCTCCGGGGCGCCTGCCGCGCTGCCGCCGAGCCCGTGGCTGCCCCTCGACAGCGCGCGCCGGCTGACCCACCAAGACGGCTGGCTGGACGAGCGGTGGGCGGGCGGGCTGGAGCTGGCCGCCGCGCCACTGGGCCGCACCGACGTTGCCGTCGTCGTCGGCCGCCCGGGCGGACCCCAGTTCCGCGCCTCCGAAGTGCTGCGGCTCGGCCACCTCGCGGGAATCGCGGGGACGGTGCTAGCAGCGCAGGCAGGCGCTCCCGCGCTCTGACGCCGGCGGATCAGGCCGGCGAGGGCTGTCCGGCGGTCGACGGCACGTCGCCGTCGGCACCCGCGTCGCGGTCGGAACCGGGCTGCGGGTGGGCCAGGGCCGCGGCGGCCACCGGGCCCTCCCGGAGCAGAGCGGAGAAACCTTCCTCGTCCAGCAGCGGGACGCCCAGCTGCAGCGCCTTGTCGTACTTGCTGGCTCCGGGCGCGTCCCCGGCCACGACGAACGAGGTCTTCTTGCTCACCGAGCCGCTCACCTTGCCGCCGAGCCCCTGCACCGCCTCGGTGGCGGAGTCGCGGCTGTAGCCGGACAGCGTCCCGGTGATTACCACGGTGACGCCCTCGAGCGGGCGGGGCCCCTCGTCCGCGGACGCGTCCGCCAGCGACGCCCCGCCGGCGCGGATCCGGTCCACGATGTCCCGGTGCGCAGGATCGGCGAACCAGGCGCTCACGGCCGCGGCCACCGTCGGTCCGACACCGTCCACCTGCGCCAACTGCTCGGGAGTGGCCTGCGCGATGGCGTCGATGGAGCGGAACTGCCGGGCTAGCGCCTGGGCGGCCGTCGGGCCGACGTGCCGGATCGACAGTCCGACGAGCAGCCGCCAGATCGGCCGGGACCGCGCCTGCTCGATGCCGTCCAGGATCCGCGTGATCTTCTTCGGCCCGAACCCCTCCAGGCCGGCGAACGACTCGGGTGTCAGGTGGAAGATGTCTCCGACGTCGCGCACGGCGCCGCGCTGGATCAGCGCGATTCCGGTCTCATAGCCGAGGCCGTCGATGTCCAGGGCGCCGCGCCCGGCCATGTGGAAGATGGATTCACGCAGCTGGGCTGGGCACGAGACCGTGTTCGGGCAGCGAACGTCCACCTCCCCCTCGGGCCGGTACAACGGCGTGGCACATTCAGGACACGTCGTCGGCATCACGAACTCGCGTTCGCTGCCGTCGCGCAGCGCGACCACGGGGCCGACGATCTCCGGGATCACGTCACCGGCTTTGCGCACGACGACGGTGTCGCCGATGAGAACACCCTTGCGCTTCACCTCATCCTCGTTGTGCAGGGTCGCCAGCTTCACCACCGATCCGGCGACCTTGACCGGCTCCATGGACCCGAACGGGGTGACCCGCCCGGTGCGCCCGACGTTGACGAAGATGTTGAGCAGCTTGGTGGTCACCTCCTCCGGCGGGTACTTGTACGCCGTCGCCCAGCGGGGCGCCTTGGAGGTGCTGCCGAGGCGCCGCTGCAGCGGTATCTGGTCGATCTTCACCACGACGCCGTCGATCTCGTGCTCCAGATCGTGCCGGTGCTCGCCGAAGTGCCGGACCACCTCGATCACGCCGTCCAGCGCCGGCTGCACGGAGTAGTGCCGGCTGACCGGCAGGCCGACCGCGGCGAGCTGTTCGTACGCCTGCGACTGGCGCGCCGCCTCGAATCCCCGGCGGGCACCCAGGCCGTGCACGGTCATGCGCAGGGGGCGGGTGGCGGTCACGCGCGGATCCTTCTGCCGCAGCGAGCCCGCCGCGGCGTTACGTGGATTCGCGAAGGGCGCCTTGCCCGCCTCGACGAGGGCCGCGTTCAGCGCCGCGAACTCGGCCACCGGGAAGAACACCTCCCCCCGGACCTCCAGCAGCTCCGGCGCGCTCCCGGAAAGCTGGAGCGGGACGTCGTCGAGCGTCCGCAGATTCGGCGTGATGTCCTCGCCGGTGCGGCCGTCGCCGCGGGTGGCACCGCGCACCAGGCGGCCCCGCTCGTACACCAGATCCACGGCCAGGCCGTCGATCTTGAGTTCGCACAGGTAGTCGACCTCACTGCCGACCTCCCGCTCCGCGCGGCGTGCCCAGGCGGTCAGCTCCTCGTCGGTGAACACGTTGTCCAGACTCAGCAGGCGCTCCAGGTGCTCGACGGGGGTGAACAGCGTCGAGTAGCTGCCGGCCACCTTCTGCGTCGGGGAGTCCGGCGTGCGCAGCGTGGAGAAGCGCTCCTCGATCGCGGTCAGCTCGCGCATCAACTCGTCGTACTGGGCGTCGCTGACCGTCGGCGCGTCGAGGACGTAGTAGCGGTAGGCGTGTTCGTCGAGGGTGCGGGCCAGCTCGGCGGCGCGATCCAGGACGTCGACCGGCACACCCTCCACCCGCTCGGGCATGTTCAGGCCTCCGGATCCGCCGCGAGTTGCCCCGCCACCTCCCGGCACAGGGCTGTCGCCGCCCGGGCGTACCCCGCGCTCACGCCCGCCAGTCCGCATGCCGGCGTCACCACCACCGCGGACGGCAGCAACTCCGGGGCGAGGCCCAGTCGATGCCACAGCCGGCGGACCGCGACGGCAACGGTGCCGGCGTCCGGCAGCGGCGTGCCGTCACTGGGCACAGCGCCGACGAACAGCTTGCGCCCACTGTCGGCCAGCTCACCGAGGGCATCGTCGTTCCGCGCGCGCAGCAGGGAAGAGTCGAAACAGACACCGGCAGCACCGGACTGCCGGACCACCGGGAACGGCACATCACGGGCGCAGCAGTGCACGACCGTCTCCGCGCCCGCCGACCGCAGCGCCTCGACCACGACGGACAGCCCTTCGGCGGCGTCCGGACCGGGCACGCGCCGCAGGGCCCCGAACCCGCTCGCGGTCGCCACCCGAGCCGCCAGCACGGCCGGCAACAACGGCTCGTCGAGCTGGACGAGGACCTGCGCGCCCGGCACGCGCCGGCGAATGTCGGCGACATGGGTGGTCAGGCCCTCAGCCAGCGCGCCGGTGACGTCGCGGACGGCACCGCGGTCGGCCAGCAGCTTCTCCCCGCGATGCAGCTCGACCGTGGCCGCCAGCGTCCACGGGCCGGCCGCCTGGACCTTCAACAGACCGGTGTAGCCGACCGCGCCGAACTGCAGGCTGTCCAGGTCCCGCACCAGCAGATCCCGGGCACGTCGCTCGTCGAGCCCGGGACGGTTGACCGACCGCCAGCCCGACGGCTGCAGGTCGACGTGGAAGTCAGACAGCAGAGCAGCGCCACGACCCACGAGGTCCGCGCCCACCCCCCGAGCGGGAAGTTCCGGCAGGTACGGCAGATGTTCGAGTTCGCCGAACACCTCCCGCACCGCGGCGTCGATGTCCGTACCGGGCAAAGAGCCGATGCCGGTTGCTGTGCCCGGCCGCCAGGACGGCGCCTCGCCTTGCGTCGTACCGGAAACTTCCGTCGCATCTCCAGCGCCCGGAAGGGCCACGCCGGCGGGCAGCGACGATCCGGTCGCGGGCAGGATCGTCACGCGAGCTCGGCGGCGCGTGCGGGCGCCGGCACCGGGGCGCCGATCCCTGCCGGCACCGTCGTAGCGATGGTGGCCGAGCCGAGCACGCGATTCCCGTCGTAGAGCACGGCCGCCTGGCCGGGCGCAACGGCGTAGGCCGGCTCTGCCAGTGACACGTGCACCTCGTCGCCGCGCAGCGTGGCCGTGGCACCGATCGCCGGGCCGTGGGCCCGCAGCTGCACCCCGCACGTCACCGGCGATCCGTCCGCCGGCGGTTCGACCGCCCACCGCGGCGCCCGGGCGGTCAGTGCGGCGACGGCGAGCGCCTCACGCGGTCCGACGGTCACCGTCCCCGTCGACGGCACGACGTCCAGCACGTAGCGCGGCTTGCCGTCCGGCGCCGGACGGCCGAGCCGCAGCCCCCGGCGCTGCCCGACCGTGAACGCGTAGGCGCCGTCGTGAGAACCGACAACGGCGCCGTCCCGTTCCACGATGTGGCCAGGAACGGCGCCGAGCCGGCGGGACAAGAATCCGGCGGTGTCGCCGTCCGGAATGAAGCAGGTGTCGGTGCTGTCCGGCTTGTCGGCGACGGCAAGCCCGCGCGCGGCCGCCTCGGCGCGGACCTCGCTCTTCAGCGAGCCGCCGAGCGGGAACAGCGCACCGGCCAGCTGCTCGCGGGTCAGCACCCCGAGCACGTACGACTGATCCTTGCCGGCATCGACCGCCCGGTGAATTGCCCCGTCGATCAGCTGCGCGTAGTGGCCGGTCGCGACGGCGTCGAAGCCCAGCGCGAGCGCCCGCTCCAGCACGGCTGCGAACTTGATCTGCTCGTTGCAGCGCAGGCACGGGTTCGGGGTGCGGCCGGCGGCGTACTCGGCGAGAAAGTCGTCGATGACGTCGGCCTGGAAGCGCTCCGACAGGTCCCACACGTAGAACGGAATGCCCAGCAGATCGGCGGCCCGCCGCGCGTCCAAAGCGTCCTGGGCCGTGCAACACCCGCGGGCCCGGACGCCCGGGCCGGCCGGCGTGCGGGCGAGTGCCAGATGTACGCCGGTGACGTCGTGTCCGGCGTCGAGAGCCCGGGCGGCCGCCACGGCCGAGTCGACACCGCCGGACATGGCGGCCAGGACGCGCATGGCCGGCTCAGCCGCGCCGGGCGCCGGCCAGCGCCGCCCGCCGCGCCCGCTCGACGACCGGACCGATGGCCTGTGCCAGCGCCTCTGCGTCAGCCGCCGTGGACGTCGACCCCAAAGAGAAGCGCAGCGAGCCGCGCGCCAGCTCATCGGGGACGCCGGCCGCGACCAGCACGTGACTGGGCCGGGACACGCCTGCCGAGCAGGCGGAGCCGGTCGAGCAGGCGATGTCCTGCGCATCCAGCAGGAGCAGCAGTGAGTCGCCTTCGCAGCCTGGAAAGGACAGGTGCGCGTTGCCGGGCAACCGACGATCGGGCGCCAGCGACTGGTCGCCGTTGAGGACGGCGTCCGGTACGGCGGCCAGCACGTCGGAGACCAGCCGGTCCCGAAGCTGCTGCAGCATCCGGGCGCGCTCGGGCAGCCCGGACGTGGCCTGGTCAGCGGCGACGGCGAAGCCGGCCACTCCGGCTGTGTCCAGCGTGCCCGAGCGAACATCGCGCTCCTGCCCGCCGCCGTGCAGCAACGGGGTGCAGGCCAGGTCGCCGCGCAGCAGTAGTGCCCCCACGCCGACCGGCCCGCCGATCTTGTGGCCGGTGATCGACAAGGCGCCCACGCCGCTGTCCTGGAAGGACACGGGCACCTGCCCGACCGCCTGGACGGCGTCGGTGTGCATCGGCACCTCGAACTCGCGGCAAATCGCCGCCACCGCACGAATCGGCTGGACGGTGCCCAGCTCGTTGTTCGCCCACATGACCGACACGAGAGCCACCTCGGCAGGGTGCTCGGTGAGCACCCGGCGCACGTCCTCCGGGTCGATCCGTCCCGCGGCGTCGACCGGCAGCCAGCTCAGCACCGCGTTCTCGTGCTGCTCGAGCCACAGCGCGGCATCGAGAACCGCGTGGTGCTCCACCGCACTCAGCACAATCCGGCGGCGCCGCGGATCGACGTCGTGACGGGACCAGAAGATCCCTTTGATCGCCAGGTTGTCGGCTTCGGTGCCGCCCGAGGTGAACACGACCTCGCTGGGCCGCGCGCCGAGCGCCCGTGCCACCGTCTCGCGGGACTCCTCCACCACGCGCCGGGCCCGGCGGCCGGCGGCGTGCGCGGACGAGGCGTTGCCGGGGACGCGCAGCTGCGCCGTCATGGCCTCGATCGCCTCCGGCAGCACCGGAGTGGACGCGGCGTGGTCGAGATAAACCATCGCGACCAGCGTAACGGCTGCACGCAGACCGGGTGGGCCGGCGTCAGGGCCGCGGAGCTACGGAACCCCTGCACGAAGCGGGGGCCCGCCGCCACATTCCGCGACGACGAGCCCCGCCCACGCTCAGCTCCCGGACCTCACTTGACGCTGAGCGCGGCGATGTCCAGGTGACCGTAGGACTGGTGCTTGTACGCCCCCTTGACGTAGGTAGTTCATCGCCTGGCGCACCTTGACGTTGTCGAAGGGCTTCTTCTTGGTGTTCATCCACGGGTACCGGGAGTAGCCGGTGGGGCCGCCATGTGATCTGCGCCGGCGACCGGCCGGGACGGGTCACCGCCGTGGCGCCGCCCGTAGTGTCACTCCCGCAGGGGCCGCGCCTCCGCTGCCAGCAGGTCGGCCACCAGGGTCGGTGAGGCGGGATCCACGGCGATCAGTTCGGGCCCCTCCTGCGGTCCGGCCCCTGTCGCGGGCAGCGCAGGCAAGTCCCGCGGGTTCGCGAGCTTCCCCACCGCGACGATCCGCCGGACGGACGATCCCTCCGCCGCCGCCAACACATCCCGAAGGCCGGCGGCAGGCGCCCCGCCACCGTCCGCCACCTCGAGGAGCAGGACCGTGTCAGCCCCCTCCAGTACGGCGCCCAGTCGCTCGGCATCGGCCAGCTCGCTCACCGCCACCCGGGCGCCGGCCTCAGCAAGCGGCCACCGTGCCGCGCGGTCGGGCACGACGACGCGCACGTCGGGCTCCCCGGCCGCGATCAGTTCCCGCACCAGCGCCAGGCCGAGCAGCGTTTGGCCACAGAGAACCACGACAGGCATCCGCGCAGCGTTGCCGGTCCGCATCGATCCGGTCAACATTCCCGGAACGGCAGGTGCGGCGAGGCACACTGGGCCGCATGACCGTGCCGCCGGGCTGCCTTCCCGGCCGTCCCGCCCCCCTCGGGGCCACCTGGGACGGCGAGGGCACGAACTTCGCCCTGTTCAGTCAGCACGCGCACGGAGTGCAGCTGTGCCTGTTCGACGAACACGGCGGTGAGCGACGGATACCGCTCCAGGAGTCGACGTACCGGGTCTGGCACGGCTACCTGCCGGGCGTCGCGCCCGGGCAGCGGTACGGCTACCGGGTGTCCGGGCCGTTCTCACCGGAACACGGGCTGCGCTTCAACCCCGACAAGCTGCTGGTGGACCCCTACGCCCGGGCAATCGACGGGGAGCTGATCCTGCACGACGCGATCTACGGCTTTCCGCCCGGACGCGAGGACCACGTGCGGGACGTGGCCGACTCCGCGCCCTACGTGCCGAAGTCGGTGGTCGTACACGACAAGTTCCCGTGGGGCGACGACCGTCGACCGGCGGTGCCGTGGGCACAGTCCGTCGTGTACGAGCTGCACGTCAAGGGCATGACGGCGCGGCATCCGGACGTGCCGCCGGAGCTGCGCGGCACGTACACCGGCCTGTGCCATCCCGCCGTCCTGGAGCACCTGACCAGCCTGGGCGTCACCGCCGTAGAGCTGTTGCCGGTGCATCACTTCGTCAGTGAACCCGCGATCAGCCGGCGTGGCCTGAAGAACTACTGGGGCTACAACACCCTCGGGTTCTTCGCACCGCACGCCGGCTATGCGGCCGGCAGCTCGACCGGTGATCAGGTGACTGAGTTCAAGGCCATGGTCCGCGGACTGCACCAGGCCGGCATCGAGGTAATTCTGGACGTGGTCTACAACCACACGGCCGAAGGTGATCAGTGTGGGCCGACGCTGAGCCTGCGCGGCATCGACAATTCGTCCTACTACCGGCTGCGGCAGGACGACCGCCGCCGCTACGTGGACTTCACCGGTTGCGGCAACACCGTGGATGCGCGACAGCCGCGCGTCCTGCAATTGCTGATGGACTCCCTGCGGTACTGGGTGACCGAGATGCATGTCGACGGTTTCCGCTTCGATCTGGCCAGCGCGCTCGCCCGTTCCGCGCACGACGTGGACCTGCTCTCACCCTTTCTGACCGCCGTCGCCCAGGATCCGGTGCTGGCACAGGTCAAACTCATCGCGGAACCATGGGACCTCGGGCACGGTGGTTACCAGGTGGGCGGATTTCCGGCCCCCTGGGCGGAGTGGAACGGCCGTTTCCGCGACAGCGTCAGAGATTTCTGGCGCGGCGCCGACAGCGCGGAGGGCACGGTGGCGGAGCTGGCGCGCCGGCTGTCCGGATCGGCGGACCTGTACGCGGCCGGCGGCCGGCGGCCGTTCTCCTCGATCAACTTCGTCACCGCCCACGACGGCTTCCCGCTGCGCGACCTGGTCAGCTACAACGCCAAGCACAACGAGGCGAACGGCGAGGACAACCGCGACGGCGAGAACCACAACCGCTCGTGGAACTGCGGTGTCGAGGGGCCGACGGACGACCCGGACATCACCGCGTTGCGCCAGCGCCAGATCCGGAACCTGATGGCGACGCTCCTGCTGTCGGCCGGCGTCCCGATGCTCACCGCCGGGGACGAACTCGGGCGAACCCAGGGCGGCAACAACAACGCGTACTGCCAGGACAATGAGGTCTCCTGGCTCGACTGGGACCTCGGCCCCGCGGGCGCGGACCTGCTGGCTTTCACGCGCGAGATCCTCGCGCTACGCCGGCGCCATCCCGTACTGCGCTCGGAGCAGTTCTTCCGCGGCGAGCCGGAACACGAGCGCTCCGAGCTCAAAGACCTGGCGTGGTTCTCGCCCGGCGGCGAGCAGATGACGGCAGCCGACTGGGCGCCGGCCTCCCGCACGCTCGGCATGTTCCTGTGGGGCGGCGGCGTCCGCGCCCCCGGCGCGGGCGGCCAGCCGGGAGTCGACGACTCGTTCCTCCTGCTGCTGCACGCGGGCGATGGCCCCGTGCAGTTCACGCTGCCCGGGCAGCCCTGGGCGAATGCCTACACGGTGGTCGTGGACACCGGAGCAGCCGGACAAGCCGACGCCGGCTCAGCGGCTGGGCAGCCGGACGCCGAGACAGCAACCGGCCGGCTGCACCCTGCCGGCACCGCCGTGACGCTGCCGGCGCGTTCGCTGATGCTGTTGCGCGTCGCCGCCGCCGACGCTCGCACATAGCCGCCGGCACCCGCGGGCCATGCCAGACCGCGTTGCCCGGCCAGCTGCAGCCAGCGGCACGGCCCGGCCCCACGGCGGGGAGCCGGGCCGAACCACCGGTGCGCTACGCGGTGGAGACGAGCCCGAGTGCGGCACCACTGGGCAGCAGTGGATGGGCGGGCACCACCCGGACCGTGTAGCCGAACGCCCCCTTGCGCTGCAACGGCACGCTGCCCTCGTACAGGCGCGCCCCGCCGTCGGCGGTGCCGGCCGGCTGGAGCGACACCACCGAGGGGGCCTGCAACTGGTCGTTCTCGTCCACCGGACCGAAGGCCGCCTGCACGTCCACGTCATCGGGGCTGAGCTCCCCCAGCCGGACGACAGCTCGCAGCGCGATCTCGGTGCCCAGTTCGGGCGCATCCGCCGCATTGATCGGCTCGACGTGCTCCACCCGCACGTCGTGCCAGCGGTCCGTGACCATGGTCCGCCAAGCCGCGAACGACCGGGCGTGCGACCAGTTCTCCGCGCCGATCCGCCGCGCCGACGAAGCGGCCGGCACGTACAGCTGACCGACGTAGTCCTGCACCATCCGGGTCGCCGCCACCTGCGGCCCGAGGCTCTGCAGCGTGTGCCGGACCATCTCGATCCACCGGCGCGGCAGGACGCCGCCGGGTGAGCGGTCGTAGAAGCGGCTGCGGACGGTGTTCTCCAGCAGCTCGTACAGGGCCGCGGCCTCGAGATCGTCGCGTCGCTCGGGCGACGCCACACCGTCGGCGGTCGGAATGGCCCAGCCGTTTCCGCCGTCGAACAGCTCGTCCCACCAGCCGTCACGGATCGACAGGTTCAGCCCGCCGTTCAGCGCGGACTTCATGCCGCTGGTGCCGCAGGCCTCCAGTGGCCGCAGCGGGTTGTTCAGCCAGACGTCGCACCCGCCGTACAGGTAGCGCGCCATGCCGATGTCGTAGTCGGGCAGGAAGACGATGCGGTGACGGACCTCCGGATCGTCGGCGAACCGCACGATCTCCTGGACGAGCGCCTTGCCCCCGTCGTCCGCGGGATGCGCCTTGCCGGCGATGACCAGCTGGATCGGACGCTCCCGGTCGAGCAGGAGCGCCTTGAGCCGGCTGGGGTCGCGCAGCATCAGCGTCAGCCGCTTGTACGACGGCACCCGGCGTGCGAACCCGATCGTCAGCACGTCCGGATCGAAAACCTTGTCGACCCAGGTCAGTTCGGCGCTGCTTGCACCACGCTGCAGCCACGAGAACCGCACCCGGCGGCGCACTTCCTCCACCAGCCGCCCCCGCAGCAGCCGCCGGGTGCTCCACAGCGCCTCGTCCGACGCCCGAGAGATCTCGTCCCAGCCACTGCCCTGCTCGACCAGCTCACCGCTGTTCTCCGCGGACGACAGCTCGATGATCTCCCGCGACACCCAGGTCGGCGCGTGCACACCGTTGGTGATCGAGGTGATGGGGACCTCGTTGACGTCGAAACCGGGCCACAGGCCGCCGAACATCCCGCGGCTGACGTCGCCGTGCAGCTTTGAGACCCCGTTCGCGCGCTGGCCCAGGCGCAGGCCCATGATGGCCATGTTGAACACCGACGGGTCGCCCCCGACCGGCTCGGCACCGAGCGCCAGTACACGATCCACCGGCAGCCCGGGGCTGCCGCTGCCGTGGGAGAAGTACCGCTCGATCAGCTCTCGCGGAAACCGGTCGATGCCGGCCGGAACCGGCGTGTGGGTAGTAAAGACGGTGCCTGCCCGGGTCACTTCCAGCGCCTCGTCGAAGGACAGCCCGCTCGCCATCAGCTCGGCGATCCGCTCGAGGCCGAGGAAGCCGGCGTGACCCTCGTTGGTGTGGAACACCTCCGGCTCGGGAGCCCCGGTGAGCCGGGAAAACTCCCGCAGCGCCCGCACACCACCGATGCCGAGCAGCATCTCCTGCAGCAACCGGTGGTCACTGCCGCCGCCGTACAGCCGGTCGGTGACCTCGCGCTCGGCGGGCCCGTTCTCCTCGATGTCGGAGTCGAGCAGCAGCAAAGGCACCCGGCCGACCTGCGCCTTCCAGATGTGCGCCTTCAGGCTGCGCCCGTCCGGCAGGGCGATGGCGATCCTGACCGGCTGACCGGCCTCCTCGCGCAGCAGCGTCAGCGGCAGGCCGTTCGGATCGATCGGTGGGTAGCGTTCCAGCTGCCAGCCCTCGGCAGACAGCGACTGCTTGAAGTAACCGCGGCGGTACAGCAGCCCCACGCCCACGATCGGCACGCCGAGGTCACTGGCGGCCTTCAGGTGGTCGCCGGCCAGGATGCCGAGGCCGCCGGAGTACTGCGGCAGCACCTCCGTGATGCCGTACTCCGGGGAGAAGTAGGCAATGGCGGCGGGCGCGTCGGACAGCGACTGGTACCAGCGGGGAGCCGTCAGGTACTCCTGCAACTCCTCGGAGGCGTCGCTGAGCCGCCGCAGGAAGCGCCGGTCCCGGGCCAGGGTGGCCATCCGCTCCGCGGAGACCTCGCCCAGCAGCGAGACGGGGTCGTGGCCGCAGGCGGCCCACGTCTCGGGGTCCACCGCGGCGAACAGGTCGAGCGAATCGGCGTGCCACGACCAGCGCAGATTGAGTACCAGCTCACCCAGCGGAGCCAGCGGCTCGGGCAGGGCAGCGCGGACGGTGAAGCGGCGTAGGGCTCTCACAGTCGCCAACCTTAGGGCTAGGGCCGGACCAATATCCGAACGAAAGAAGGACTAGATCGACACTGTAGGTGACACCTACAGTGCGGTTCGTAATTGCCTAGCTACGCGGTGATCACTTTCAGTGCGCTCACTCCTCGGCCGCGTCTGCGGCCATCTTCTCCTGCAGCACCGCCATCACCGCCGGATCGCGCAGCGTCGTCACATCGCCCAGCTCCCGCCCCTCGGCGATGTCGCGCAACAGCCGTCGCATGATCTTGCCCGAGCGCGTCTTGGGCAGGTCATCGGACCAGACGATCCGCTTGGGCCGGGCGAGCTTGCCGATACGCTTGGCCACGTGCTCGCGCAGCTCCGCCTCGGTCTGCGGATCGCCGTGGTGCGTGCCCACCAGCGTGACGAAGGCGACGATGGACTGCCCGGTGTGCTCGTCGCTCTGAGCCACGACGGCGGCCTCGGCGACCCGCTCATGTGACACGAGTGCCGACTCCACCTCGGCCGTGGACAGCCGGTGGCCGGAGACATTGATCACGTCGTCCACCCGGCCGACGATCCAGTAGTAGCCGTCCTCGTCGCGCCGGGCAGCGTCTCCCGCGACGTACACCGTGGGGCCGAACCGCCCGAAGTAGGTCGACACGTAGCGGTCGTCGTCGCCGTAGAGGGTCCGCAGCATGCTCGGCCACGGCGAGGTGAGGGTCAGCAGGCCCGTGCCGCCGGTGACCGGCTTCCCGTCGCCGTCGACCAGCGCCGCGACCACGCCGGGCAGCGGCACCGTGGCCGAGCCCGGCTTGGTCGTGGTGACCCCCGCCACGGGCGAGATCATGATGGCGCCGGTCTCGGTCTGCCACCACGTGTCCACAACCGGGCAACGGCCCCCGCCGATCACCGTCGAGTACCAGAGCCAGGCCTTGGGGTTGATCGGCTCCCCGACCGTTCCCAGCACGCGTAGCGATGACAGGTCGTGCCGCGCCGGGTGCTGCTCCCCCCACTTCATGCACGACCGGATGGCCGTCGGGGCGGTGTAGAAGATCGACACCCCGTACCTGGCGACCAGCTCCCACCAGATGTCCTGGCCCGGATAGTCCGGCGCCCCCTCGTACACGACGCTGGTGGCCCCGTTGCTCAGCGGCCCGTACACCACGTAGGAGTGACCGGTGATCCAGCCGACGTCCGCGGTGCACCAGTAGACGTCGGACTCCGGACGCAGGTCGAACACGGTCTGGTGGGTGTACGTCACGCCCGTGAGGTATCCCCCGGTCGTGTGCAGGATGCCCTTGGGCTTGGCCGTGGAGCCGGACGAGTAGAGCAGGAACAGCGGGTGCTCGGCCTCCATGGGCTCCGCCGGGCACTCGGCCGAGGCCGCCGCCACGATCTCGTCGTAGTACACGTCCCGGCCCGGACGCATCTCGCACGACGTACCGGTGGAACGCACCACCACGATGGAGCGCAGCGACTCCAGGTCGGCCACCTCGCCATCCACGGCGGCTTTGATGGCCGCGACCTTGCCCTTGCGGCGCGCGCCGTCGACGGTGACCAGCACCTTGGCCGAGCACGCCTCCATCCGCTCGCGCACCGATGCCGGTGAAAACCCACCGAACACGACGTTGTGCGGCGCGCCGATGCGGGCGCAGGCGAGCATGGCCACGATCGCCTCGGGGATCATGGGCAGGAAGATTCCGACGACGTCGCCCTTACCGACGCCGAGCGCGCGCAGCGCGTTGGCGAACCGGCACACATCGGCCAGCAGGTCGGCGTAGGTCAGGGTTCGCTGCTCGCCCTCCTCGCCGTGCCAGTAGTAGGCGACCCGGTTCCCCAGCCCGGCCTCGACATGCCGATCCAGGCAGTTGTACGAGGCGTTCAGCGTGCCGTCCGCGAACCACCGGTAGAACGGCGCATCGCTGTCGTCCAGAGCTGTGGCGAACTCGGTGTCCCAGTGCAGCAGCGTGCGCGCCTGCTCCGCCCACCAGGCAGGTGCGTCCTGCTCCGCAGCCGCCCGGTCGCGCTCCAGCGCCCCCCGGTGGGCCGGGCCCGCGGCGGCGGGGGCCGGCGGAAACTGCTCCACCTCCAGTAACCGTTCCAGTTCCTGCTCGAGAGAGCCGGCGGGCCTGGCCGATGTCACGGCGCCTCCTGAAACGTGAGCACTGGCGGACGGTCGTGGTGCAGCGACAGGCGCGGGCGCCGGGCCCAGCCCCGGATGACCCGCTGCCGCGCGGCGGCGCCGCCTGGCTGCTGGCCTTCCCGACGTATTACACCTTCCCGCCGTTTTCAGTCCGAACGATCCGGCGCGGTAGCGTTCCCGACGATGATTGGACGAATCCCCATCCTGGACGTCACCCCTTCCGTGTCGTGTGGCCGCTGGCCCGCGCGAGCGGTCGTCGGTGAGACGCTGACGGTCGCTGCGACCGTGTTCCGTGAGGGCCACGACGCAGTGGCCGCGAATGTGGTGCTGCGTGGCCCGAACGGTCAGCGCGGCCCGTTCACGCGGATGCGCCTCACCGCGCCGGGCACCGACCGCTGGGCCGCTGACGTGACGCTGACGGCCCCCGGCACATGGAGCTTCACGGTCGAGGCGTGGGGCGACCCGCTGACCACCTGGCGGCACGACGCCACGGTGAAGCTGGCCGCCGGCGTCGACGTGGATCTGATGCTCGAGGAGGGGGCGCGGCTCTACGAACGCGCCGCGCGCATTGTCCCCAAGTCCGCCCGGCCTTCCGTGCTGGCGGCCATCGCCGTGCTGCGGGACGCCGGCCGCGACCCGCATGAGCGGCTGGCGCACGCGACGGAGCCCGCTCTCGCGGCGCTCATGGACGTTACGCCGGTGCGCGAGATGCTCACCACGTCCAAGGCGTGCAAGATCTGGGTCGACCGGGAGCGGGCGCTGTACGGCTCCTGGTACGAGTTCTTCCCGCGCTCTGAGGGCGCTGTGCCCGACAGCACCGGAGTGCTGCGTTCCGGCACGTTCCGCACCGCCGCGGAGCGGCTGCCGGCGGTGGCCGGGATGGGCTTCGATGTCGTCTACCTGCCGCCGATCCACCCCATCGGGCGCGCATTTCGCAAGGGACCGAACAACACCCTGAACCCCGGCCCCGACGACGTCGGCAGCCCGTGGGCGATCGGCTCGCCGGAGGGCGGCCACGACGCGATCCACCCCGACCTGGGAACGTTCGAGGACTTCGACGCATTCGTCGCCCGCGCCAAGGAGCTGGGCCTGGAGATCGCGCTGGACCTCGCCCTGCAGGCCAGCCCGGACCATCCCTGGGCCACCGAGCATCCCGAGTGGTTCTCGGTCCGGGCGGACGGGTCCATCGCGTACGCGGAGAACCCGCCGAAGAAGTACCAGGACATCTACCCGATCAACTTCGACCGCGACCCCAAGGGCATCTACGCCGAGGTGCTGCGGGTGGTCCGGGTCTGGATGTCCCACGGGGTACGCATCTTCCGGGTGGACAACCCGCACACGAAGCCGGTCGCGTTCTGGGAGTGGCTGCTCGGCGAGGTTCGGAAGACCGATCCGGACGTGCTCTTCCTGGCCGAGGCCTTCACCCGGCCGGCCATGATGCACACGCTGGGCAAGGTCGGCTTCCACCAGTCGTACACGTACTTCACCTGGCGCAACACGAAGACCGAGCTGACCGAGTACGTCACGGAGCTGGCCGGAGACGCGGCCGACTACATGCGGCCGAACTTCTTCGTGAACACGCCCGACATCCTGCACGCCTACCTGCAGTACGGCGGTCCGCCGGCATTCAAGATCCGGGCTGCACTGGCGGCGACGCTGTCCCCCGCCTACGGGGTGTACGCCGGTTACGAGCTCTACGAGCACGTGGCGCTGCGCCCCGGCAGTGAGGAGTACCTCGACACCGAGAAGTTCCAGCTGCGGCCGCGCGACTGGTCCGCTCCGGAGCGCAGCCTGGCCCCGTACCTGACGATGCTGAACGAGTGGCGGCGCCGGCATCCGGCGCTGCAGCGCCTGCGCAACATCGTGTTTCATACGGTCAACTCCCCCGACGTGATGGCGTACAGCAAGCGCCTCGGGTCCGGCGCGGACGCCGATGTCGTGCTGGTCGTGGTCAACCTCGACCCGCACGGGGTGCGGGAGGCGACGGTCTTGCTCGACATGCCGGCGCTCGGCTTCGGGTGGGACGACCGCATCGCGGTGAAGGATGAGGTCACCGGCGCAACGTACGACTGGGGCCGGTCCAACTATGTTCGGCTGGACCCGTTCTCCGAGCCTGCCCACCTGTTCACCGTGCGCCGCGCCAGCGGCGGAGGGCCGTCATGACCGAACCTGTCTCCAGCGGCTTCGCGGCCAGCGACGTGCGTGACCCGTTCTGGTTCAAGCGCGCGGTCTTCTACGAGGTGCTGATCCGTGGTTTCGCCGACAACAACGGCGACGGCACCGGCGACATCCGCGGTCTGACCAGCAAGCTGGACTACCTGCAGTGGCTCGGCGTCGACTGCATCTGGCTGCTGCCGATCTACCAGTCGCCGCTGCGCGACGGTGGTTACGACATCAGCGACTTTATGACGATCCTTCCCGAGTTCGGTGACCTGGGAGACTTCGTCCAGCTGATCGACAGCGCGCACGCGCGCGGAATGCGCGTCATCGCCGACCTGGTCGTCAACCACACGAGCGACCAGCACTCGTGGTTCCAGGCGTCGCGCTCCGATCCGGACGGGCCCTATGGCGACTTCTACGTCTGGTCCGACACCGACGACCGCTACCCCGACGCGCGCATCATCTTCATCGACACCGAGAAGTCAAACTGGACGTGGGATCCGGTGCGCCAGCAGTACTTCTGGCACCGGTTCTTCAGCCACCAGCCTGATCTGAACTTCGAGAACGCGGCTGTGCAGGACGCCATTCTCGAGGTGCTGCGCTTCTGGCTGGACCTGGGCATCGACGGGTTCCGCCTCGACGCCGTGCCCTACCTGTTCGAGCAGGAGGGCACCAACTGCGAGAACCTGCCGCGGACGCACGACTACCTCAAGCGCATCCGCAAGGAGGTCGACGACCTCTACCCCGACCGGGTGCTGCTGGCGGAGGCGAACCAGTGGCCGGCCGACGTCGTCGAGTACTTCGGCGACGACGACGAGTGCCACATGGCGTTCCACTTCCCGCTGATGCCACGCATCTTCATGGCGGTGCGGCGGGAGCAGCGCTACCCGATCTCGGAGATCATGGCGCAGACGCCGTCGATTCCCGACAACTGCCAGTGGGGCATCTTCCTGCGTAACCACGACGAGCTCACGCTCGAAATGGTCACCGACGAAGAGCGCGACTACATGTACACGGAGTACGCGCGCGATCCACGCATGAAGGCCAACGTGGGCATCCGGCGCCGGCTTGCCCCGCTGCTGGACAATTCCCGCGACCAGATCGAGCTGTTCACCGCCCTGCTGCTGTCGCTGCCCGGCTCGCCGGTTCTGTACTACGGCGACGAGATCGGTATGGGCGACAACATCTACCTCGGTGACCGCGATGGAGTGCGCACCCCGATGCAATGGTCGCCGGACCGCAACGCCGGCTTCTCGCACTGCGACCCGGCCCGGCTGTACCTTCCCGTCCTGATGGACGCGGTGTACGGCTACCAGGCGCTCAACGTCGAAGCCGAGACCCGGCAGACCACGTCGCTGCTGCACTGGACCCGGCGGATGATCGAGGTTCGTAAGCGCCACCCCACGTTCGGGCAGGGGTCGTACACCGAGCTGGGCTCGTCCAACCCGAGCGTGCTGGCGTTCGTCCGCGAGTTCGGCGACGACATCGTGCTGTGCGTGAACAACCTGTCGAGGTTCCCCCAGCCCGTCGAGCTTGACCTGCGCCGCTACAGCGACCGCACGCCGGTCGAACTCGTGGGCGGCGTGCACTTTCCCCGTATCGGTGAGTGGCCGTACCTGCTGACGATCGCCGGGCACGGCTTCTACTGGTTCCAGATCTCCAACATCGAGGAGTAGGCGGTGACCACCCAATCGCTGAGCATCCCCGACCTGTCAGGCCTGCTGCCGGACTGGCTGCCGAACCAGCGGTGGTTCGGCGGCAAGGGGCGCCCCGTCGCCCGGTACCGGGTGGCCTCCGCCGAGGAGATGTCGCGGGACGAGCCGACCGTGGTGGTCGCGATCGTGGAGGTGACCTACGAGCCAGGCGCCGGCGTGACGCCTGCTCCGGAGTACTACCAGCTGGTACTCAGCCTGCGCGCCTCGCGCTCCGACCGCCTGGACCACGTGCTTATCGGGCAACTGGGCTCGCTGTGGTGCTACGACGCCGCACACGACCGGGACGCGATGTCAGCCGTCCTCGGCCGGCTGGTGGAGGGACGCCCGAGCGGGGGGCTCACCTTCGGGCGATTCGACGACACGACCATCGACGCCTCGCAGCCCAACCGACCGATGAACGCCGAGCAGAGCAACACCTCGGTGGTGTTCGGCGACTCGTACATCCTCAAGGTGTTCCGCCGGGTCGCTCCTGGCGTCAACCCCGAGTTGGAGATCACCAGCGCGCTGGCGGCAGCGGAGTGCACGAGCATCGTGCCGCCGCTCGGCTGGATCGAGGGCGAGGTGGCCGGGGAACGCGCGACGCTTGCGCTGCTGCAGCCGTTCCTGCGCTCGGCCACCGACGGATGGGCGATGGCGGCCACCAGCGTCCGTGACCTGTACGCCGAGGCAGATCTGCACGCCGACGAGGTGGGCGGTGACTTCGCCGCCGAGTCGGTCCGCCTCGGCGCGGCGACCGCGGCCGTCCACGTCCGGCTCGCCGAAGCGCTGCCGACCCGTCCCGCAAGCGCCGAGGATCTCGCCCGGATGCAGGCAGCGATGCGAGCCAAGCTCGACGATGCCGTCCACGTCGTTCCCGAGCTTGGGCCGTACGCCGAGCCCGTCCGGGCCGCGTACGCCGACATCGGCAACCGGGCCGAGCCGCTGACCCTGCAGCGCGTGCACGGCGACTACCACCTGGGCCAGGTCATCCGTACCGACACCGGCTGGCTGCTACTCGATTTCGAGGGTGAACCGGCCCGGCCGCTGGCGGAGCGACGGGCACTGGACACCCCGTTGCGCGACATCGCCGGCATGTTGCGGTCCTTCGACTACTCCGCGCGGCACCTGCTCGCCGACCACGCCGACGAGCCGCAGCTGCAGTACCGGGCGCAGGAGTGGGCCGAACGCAACCGGGCCGCCTTCTGCCGTGGTTACCAGCGAGCCGGCGGGATCGACCCGTCGGCGGAGCAGCCACTGCTGCGAGCTCTGGAGCTCGACAAGGCGGTGTACGAGGTGGTGTACGAAGCACGCAACCGCCCGACGTGGGTGCACATACCCCTCGGCTCGATCGAGAGACTGGTGAGCTGACGCCCATGACGACTTCGGACAAGCGACCAGGCGCCGTGCCGCCCGGCAAGGGCTCCAACCCGAGCAAGCCCAAGCCCCCGCCGCCGGCAGCAGCACCTGCCGCCGCGCCGGTGTCGCCGCCGCCGCCACCGTTCGCCCCGGTGTCCCGGGAGGAACTGGACCGGCTGATCGGTGGGGCGCACCACGATCCCCACGGAATTCTCGGCGCGCACCCGCACGGCGGAAACGTCACCATCCGGACGCTGCGCCCCGACGCGCTGGCCGTGACGGTCGTCTCGGGCGACCGGCGGATCGCGATGGAGTACGAGCACGGCGGAATCTGGCGGGCCATCTGGCCCGGCGACACCGTTCCGGACTACCGGCTCGACGTCAGCTACGGGAACACGCAGTGGCAGGACACCCATCCGGTGGACGACGCCTACCGGTACCTGCCGACGCTCGGCCAGGTGGACCTGCACCTGATCGGCGAGGGACGCCACGAGCAGCTGTGGCAGGTCCTCGGCGCGCACGTGCGCCGTTACGACACCCCCTCCGGTCAGGTGACCGGCACATCGTTCGCGGTGTGGGCACCGAACGCCCGCGGCGTCCGGCTGGTCGGTGACTGGAACCACTGGGCCGGGCGGGCCAACCCCATGCGGTCGCTGGGCTCCAGCGGCGTGTGGGAGCTGTTCATCCCCGGCGTGGGTGACGGCTGTCGCTACAAATTCGAGATCCTCGGGCCGGACAGCGTCTGGCGCCAGAAGGCCGATCCCCTGGCCTTCGCGACCGAGGCCCCACCGGCGACGGCGTCCGTGGTGCACACGCCCGCCTACACCTGGACCGACGACGAGTGGATGTCCCGCCGGGCCCGCACCGACGCGTTGCGCGCGCCGATGAGCATCTACGAAGTGCACCTTGGCTCCTGGCGGCAGGGCCTGTCGTACGTGGAGCTCGCCGACCAGCTGGTCGAGTACGTGCAGCGGATGGGCTTCACCCACGTCGAGCTGATGCCGGTGGCCGAGCACCCGTTCGGTGGCTCCTGGGGTTACCAGGTGTCGTCGTACTTCGCGCCCACTGCCCGCTTCGGGTCGCCGGACGAGCTGCGCTTCCTCATCGACCGGCTGCACGCCGCGAACATCGGCGTCCTCGTCGACTGGGTGCCGGGCCACTTCCCCAAGGACGAGTTCGCGCTGGCCCGCTTCGACGGCGCGCCGCTGTACGAGCACCCCGACCCGCGGCGCGGTGAGCAGCCGGACTGGGGCACGCTGGTGTTCGACTTCGGCCGCCGCGAGGTCCGCAACTTCCTGGTCGCCAACGCGCTGTTCTGGCTGGAGGAGTTCCACGTCGACGGGCTGCGGGTCGACGCGGTCGCCTCCATGCTCTACCTGGACTACTCCCGCAAGGACGGGGAGTGGCTGCCGAACCAGTACGGCGGCCGGGAGAACCTCGACGCGGTGGCGTTCCTGCAGGAGATGAACGCCACGGTGTACAAGCGGGTGCCGGGTGCGGTGACCATCGCCGAGGAGTCGACCTCCTGGCCGGGCGTGTCGCGACCGACCTACGTCGGCGGGCTCGGGTTCGGCTTCAAGTGGAACATGGGCTGGATGCACGACTCGCTGGACTACATGTCCCGCGCGCCGATCTACCGCATGCACCACCATCACCAGATGACGTTCTCGATGATGTACGCGTACTCCGAGAACTTCATCCTGCCGATCAGTCACGACGAGGTGGTCCACGGCAAGGGCTCCCTGCTGCGCAAGATGCCGGGTGACCGGTGGCAGCAGCTGGCCAACGTTCGCGCCCTGCTCGCCTACATGTGGGCCCACCCGGGCAAGCAGCTGCTGTTCATGGGCTCGGAGTTCGCCCAGGAAGCGGAGTGGTCCGAGAGCCGGTCGCTGGACTGGTGGCTGATGGACCTGGCGGACCACCGCGGCGTCGCCGACCTGGTGCGCGACATGAACCAGCTGTACGTAGGTTCGCGGACCCTGTGGAGCCAGGACAGCGATCCGGCCGGATTCCAGTGGATCGACGCCAACGACGCCGTCGGCAACACCTACGCGTTCCTGCGCTGGGGAGACGACGGCTCGGTACTGGCTTGCATCGCGCACCTCGCCGGATCGCCCCACGAGGACTACCGCATCGGTCTGCCCTTCGCCGGGACGTGGACCGAGGTGGTCAACACGGACGCCCATAGCTACGCCGGCAGCGGCGTGGGCAACTTCGGCGCCGTGGAGGCGGTGGCACAGCCCTGGCACGGCCAGCCCGCGTCCGCCAGCCTGCGGCTACCCCCGCTCGGCACCTTGTGGCTGACCGCCACGGCCCCACGTGACGACCCGTCCGCCGCGCTGCCGGCCGAGGGAGTTCGGGACCCGGAGGTGCAGACGCCGCCCAGCTGACGACGGTCCGGCTGCAATCCGACTGCGGCCGGCGCCCGCCAGCCGCCAACCCGTCAGAACAGTGACCGACCGGCTCAGAACAGGGCGCTACCCAGCGCGCGCCGCCCGCGCAGCACCCGCGGGTCGTCGGCTCCGAGGGCGTCGAACAGGCCGAGCAGGTGGCCGCGGACGCGATCGCGATCGGCGCCCGCGGTGCGCCGCACGAGCGCCACGAGCCCGTCGAAGGCGCCGTCCACATCGCCGGACAGGAACTGCAGGTCCGCCACCGCGCAGGCCGCCTCGATGTCGGTGGGATCAGCAGCGAGCCGCTGGGCCATCGCCGCCCCATCGTGGGCGCTGCCGCGCCGCAGGAGCTCCACCCGGGCGACGGCCACGGTGGCGTCCGGGTCACCCGGCCGGGCGTCCAGGATCCGCCGGTAGGCGGCCGCTGCCCCGTCCAGGTCGCCGCGGGCGAGCGCCTGGTCGCCTTCTTCGTAGGCGGGATCCACCGGCCCGGTGGGCTGCGGGCCACCCAGCGTGCCGGCGACCTCGAGCACCTGCTGCAGCCAGCTGCGCACCTGGGCCTCCGGCAGCGCCCCGGTGAACTCATGAACCAGCTGGCCGGCGACCACCGCCTTGACGGCGGGAATGCCCTGGACGCCGGCGACCTGCGCGAGCCGCGGATTGGCGTCGACGTCGATCTTGGCGAGCACCCAGGCGCCCGCGGCCTCGGTCGCCAGCCGCTCCAGGATCGGGCCCAGCTGCCGGCACGGGGCGCACCAGGAGGCCCAGAAGTCGAGGACCACGGGAACCGTGGCCGAGCGCTCCATCACCTCGACCGGGAACGTCGCCTCCGTGACGTCCAGGACGTACGGACCGGCATCGGCTCCGGGAGCCGGGGTCGTACCGCCCGATGGGGTGGCCGGGGGCCGAGCAGCCGGCGCCGGGCGCGCCAGCCCGCTCAGGTCGACCGCGCCGGCAAGCCGTGCGCCGGCGAGCCCCGATCGGCTTGGGTCTGGCATTCCGCGATTCACACGACGTCCGGATGTCACAGGCACATCGTGCCAGCCCCGGTCAATCCTCGTGCGTGGCGTCCCCCGCCGCGGGTGCCCGCACCTGCACCGTCGGGAAGATCAACAGGGACATGCGCTGGTAGACCCAGTCCGGCGAGCCGAGGAAGTCCACACGCCGCAACGCCTGGGTCTGGCCGGCCGACTCCATCACGAACGACCCGTAGCCCAGCAGCCGCCCCACCCACGACTTCTCGAACGTCATGTCGGTGACCTTGCGCAGCGGCATGACCGCCACCTTCTTGGTCAGGACGCCGGTGAGCAGCATGACCCGGCGGTCGGTGACGATGAACCGATCCACATGCCACTGCGCCCAGTACCAGCCGAAGCGCAGCAGAGCAGTGACCAGGAGCACCGAGAACAGGGTCGCGGGCGCGCTCTCACCGTCCGTGTGCGCCAGGCCGAGCAGCAGCAACGCGCAGGCCGCGGCGGTCTCGGCAGCGGGCCGGGCCAACGTCACCCAGTGCCGGCGAACCGAGATCGCCAAGTTCTCACCGGAGAGCAGGTACCGGTCCGCGGAGCCGTCGAGCGCGGCCCGCAGCAGGGCCACGGTCAGGCCAGGGCGGTGAAGAAGGTGACAACCTGCCGGCCCGCCCGCTCCGCGCCTTCAGCCGCTCCGCGCACCGCGGAGGCGGCCGAAGCAGGCTCCGTGAGGATGTAGAACACGGCGAAGGCCACGATCAGCCAGGTGAGCAGCTTCTTAGGCATGGCAGATCTCCACCGGTCGAAGGACGCCGCCATTGTGCCGCGTTGCCGGGAATTTCCGGCGCACACACGCCGGGCGCCGGCTCACTTCTGCAGCTCGCGCTCCAAGGACTCCAGCTTCTGGCGCATGGCTCCGGTCGAGCCGGGCCGGATGTCCGCCCGCAGCACCAGACTCACACGTGGGACGGACGCGGCTACCGCCTCAGTGGCGGCCTTGATGACCGGCATCACCTCGTCCCACTCACCCTCGATGGTGGTGAACATGGCGTCCGTAGACGTCGGCAGACCGCTGTCCCGGACGATGCGGACCGCCTGGGCAATGAGTGGCGACACCGAATCGCCGGCGCCGAGGGGGGTGAGGGCGAAGGCCACCAGCACTGCTACCTCCAGGGGAAGGTTGACGGCCAGGCAACGCCGTCCGGTCGGAACGAGTCTCGCGCGCGACAGCTGTTGGACGGCACCGATGCGACACCAATGCCGGCACGGATCAGGGCGGCGCCCGTTACGCACGCTACCCGCATGACCGGCGCCTCCCGTGCCACCCGGCCGGCAACGGATAAGTGGCCACCGAAGGATGGCTGGGCGGCTCGGCGGATTCCGTCCGCGGCCATTTCCGTGGAGAATCTTGCCATGACCAGCAACGACACGACGCCACACTTGGTCC
Source organism: Actinomycetota bacterium (assembly GCA_030773415.1). Taxonomy (GTDB): domain Bacteria; phylum Actinomycetota; class Actinomycetes; order JALYNC01; family JALYNC01; genus JALYNC01. The sequence goes on along the minus strand of JALYNC010000037.1, from coordinate 6,261 downwards.
CCCTCGCCGAGGGCGAGGAGCGGACCTTCGACAAGGTGCTGCGGGGCTACGAGCCGACGCAGGTCGACCGGCATGTCGCGATGCTGGAGGGGTTGCTCGCCACCATCGAGGAGCGCGCGACCGTCGCCGAGTCCGAGCTGGAGACGCTGCGCCCGCAGACCGTCGATCTGCGGCGGCGGGTGAGCGAGCTGCGCGCCGAGCTCGAGCGCGGCCGTCCCACCTACGAAGAGATCGGCGGTCGCATCGGGCAGATGCTGACCCTCGCCGAGCAGGAGGCCGTCGCCATCCGCCGGGCCGCCGAGAAGGAGGCGGCGGAGGTGCGTGCGCACCTCAAGCAGGAAGCCACCGCGGCGGAGCAGCGCCGGGTGACCCGGGAGCAGGAGTCCCAGCGCGCCGCCACCGCCACGGTGGAGAAGGCAGGCGCCGAGGCGCAGCGGATGATCGCCTCCGCCAAGCAGACGGCGGAGCGGACGGTCGCCACGGCGCGCGAGGAGGCTCAGCGGACGCTGTCGTCTGCCCGCGAGCAGGCGGCTTCGATCACTCAGGCCGCACAGCGTCAGGTCGAGCAGCACGAGCGTCAGCGGGACGCGATCCGCAAGGATCTCGACCGGGTGCGCGAGCGGCTGATGTCCGCCATCGGCGGCTCGCCCGATGTGATCGACGTCGATACAGCGACACCGGCTGGGGTTGGACCGGCGGAGAGTGGACCGGCGCAAGCGGGACCGGCGCAGGGTGGACCGGCGCAGGGTGGACTCGCCCACGTTGGACCGGCTCAGGGCGGCCCCGGAAAGGGGTGAGGTGAACTTCCGCGGGATCCGCGAGCGGCAGGAGGAGGCCCCGAAGCCGGTCGTGAAGGCCGCGGCGGACGTCGCAGCGGAGGTGGCGGCGGACGTCGCCGCGGAGACCTCCGCCGAGGAGGCCGATGCGGCGCCCGCGGAACGCCAGCGCAGTGAGCAGGCGCGGCGCGCGGCAGAGGACGCCGAATGCGAGGCCCACCGGGCTAAGGACGACGCCAGCCAGGCACGGGACGACGCCAGCAAGGCGCGGGAGGGCGCGCAGGACGCCCGGCAGACGGCGGAGTCCGCCCGCGATACCGCCGAGCAGGCCAGGGAGACGGCCGAGGACGCGCGGGACGAGGCCCTGCTGGCGGCAGCCGACGACCCTCTGCTGGACACGAACATCCGCCGCCTGGAAGCACACGCCGACGACGAGAATCCGTTCGGGTTGCCCGGTCGGCCGCTCGGGCAGCGCTCACCGTTCCGGATCGGATTCACCGCGGCGCTCGGAGTCGCCGGCGCCTATGTGATCCTGCGGGCGCTGATCGACGCCCGCCAGGTACTCGTCCTGGTCGCGGCCTCAGCATTCCTGGCCATCGGACTGAACCCGAGCGTCATGTGGCTGGAGCGGCAGGGGTTCCGGCGCCGCACATCCATCGGTGTGGTGTTCACGGCCGTCATCTCGTTCTTCGTGATTTTTGGTCTGGCGGTGGTACCGCCCGTCGTCGCGCAGGCGGCACAGTTCGTTGAGAAGCTGCCGGACTACATCACGGCGCTGCAGGACAACCGCCGGATCAGCGAGCTCAACGACCGGTACGCCGTGCTGGACCGCTTGCGCGGATACGTCGAGAACGGCCGGATCGGCAGCCAGGCGGTCGGCGGCGTGGTCGGGCTCGGCCAGCTGGTGCTCGGCACCTTCTTCAGCCTTGCGACGGTGCTGATCCTGACGCTGTACTTTCTCAGCTCATTTCCGGACATCAAGGCGACGGCGTACCGGCTGGTCCCCCGCACCCGCCGGGCCCGGGTCGGTCTGCTCGGTGACGAGATGCTCGCCAAGGTGGGCGGCTACGTCGCCGGAGCACTGACGATCTCCGGCATCGCGACCGCCACCAGCTTCGTGTTCCTGGTCGTGGCCGATGTGCCGTACCCCCTGGCCCTGGCGATCCTGGTTGGGTTGACCGCGCTCGTGCCGCTCATTGGAGCCACGGTCGGCGCTTTAGTCGTCACGTTGGTGTGCCTCACGGTGTCGGTGCCCGTCGCCATCGCCAGCGCCGTGTTCTTCGTCATCTATCAGCAGGTGGAGAATTACGTCATCTATCCCCGCGTGATGGGTCGCACCGTGGACGTGAGTCCGGCGGCCACCATCGTGGCCGTGCTGGTCGGCGGTGCGCTGCTCGGCGTTCTCGGCGCGCTGCTGGCCATTCCGACCGCGGCTGCCCTCCAGCTCCTGCTGCGCGAAGTGGTCATTCCGCGGCAGGACGCCCTCTGATCCGCAGGCGTCAGCCCGTCCAGATCTCCGGCAACGGGTAGGCCTCCGGCCTGACGGCGTGAATGATCTCGTTCAGGACGCGGTCGGCATACCTGGCACCCACCCACAGGTGCTTCGCCCCCTCCACCGCGACGAGAGAACAGTTCCGGACGCGACCGAAGCGCGGGGCGGCCTGCGCCGGTCGCAGATAGTCGTCGTGCTCGGGAACCAGTGCCACCAGCGGCTTGCCGCTGGCGTCCCAGGCCGCGAGATCGGCATCCGTGGCCCGCTTGAGCGGCGGCGAGAGGGCGATGCCGCCCGCCACGGTCGGGTCCTGCCAGCCGTACCGCAGCAGTACCTCGCTGCCGAAGGACCAGCCGACCAGCCACGGGTCGGGCAGTTCCTCGGCCTCGACGAGGTCCAGGGCCGCGGCAAGATCCCACTTCTCACCCTCGCCGCCCTCGAACGTGCCCTCGCTACGGCCGGTCCCCCGGAAGTTGAACCGCAGGACGGCCACGTCAGCGAGGGCCGGAAGCCGCCACGCCGCCTTGCGGTACAGGTGGCTGTCCAGCGATCCGCCGTGGGTCGGCAGCGGGTGCAGGCACACGAGGGTGGCCCGAGCGGGGGTGGCCGTGGGCAGGGCAAGCTGGCCCTCGAGCGTCAGGCCGTCCGCGGTGTGCAGGGTCACCGGCCGCCGCTCCGCCGGCAGCTCGCTGTTCGGGCCGATGCGCTGGCCCAGTTCGAGCGGCTCGCCCAAGGTCTGTTCCGGCTCGGGGTCGCCACCACCGGCCAGCGCGCCGTAGGGGTCAGCCACGGCCGACACCGCGGGGCCCGGGCGCCGGCCGGGACCGTCGTGCCGAGACCCCGCGTCGTCCCCGCGCGCGCCAACACGGCTTGTGCCAGTGCCGGCGGTCGTCCAGCTCCCCGTCGGGCCAAACGACCAGGTGCGGCGTGGCCGGCCGGATCTCCTGGTCGCAACCGGGGCAGCGGTAGCTCTTCGTCGATGCCGCACCGGTGACCGGGCGCACCACCCAGTCCCCGTCCGGCCAACTCTCCAGCGACTCCACGGGCGGCACCGTACCCTGGATGCCGTGAGCTCCCCCTCCCATGGTGGTCCCGCGGCCGGGTATGGGGAGGGAGCCGGCCGAACCGAGGCGGCTCAGCGGGCCGAGGGCGCTGTCGGTAACACGGAGCACCCCGGCGATGCAGTGCGGGCCGACGGCGCGGAGCAGCCCCGCAATCGGGACCCCGAGGCCACGGAGCATCCCCGAACCACGGAGCATCCCCGAACCACGGAGCACCCGCGAACCACGGAGCACCCGCGAACCATGGAGCAGACTGCGGACACGGAGCCCGGGGAGCACGCCGGCGATCTCCGTCAAGCGCTGGATGACGCCCCCACCCCGCTCGCGATGGCCATCGGCGGCAAGCAGGGCGTGCTGGACAGCAGCATTCCGGCGATCGTCTTCGTGATCGCCTACAACCTGTTCGACCTGCAGCGCGCGATACCGGCCGCACTGGTTACCGGCGGGGCGCTGCTGTTGCTGCGGCTGGCCCGCGGTGAGCCGCTGCGGTACGCAATCAACGGTTTTCTCGGCGTAGCCTTCTCGGTCTTCATCGCATGGCGCATGGGCAAGGCCGAGGGGTACTTCCTTCCCGGAATCGTGATCAATCTGGCCTATGCGGCGGCGTTCGCGGGCTCCCTGCTGGTGCGCCGGCCGCTCGTGGGCGTGATCCTGGGCGCCCTTGGCGGGTCGGACGTGACCAGCCGCCGCATGCGACTGGTGGCGTGGTGGTCCACTGCCGGCTGGGCCCTGATCTTCGGTGTTCGCGGAGTCGTGCAACTTGCCCTGTACCGGGCGGGCGAGGTGGAGTGGCTGGGCACAGCGCGCCTGGCGATGGGCTGGCCCCTGACCGGTCTGGGCCTGATGGCCACGGTCGCGGCGGTCCGCTGGGCACGCCGACCGGAGGCCGGCGCAACGCCGGAGCCGTCCCCCGACGTCTCCGTCAGCTGACGGGCCGGTCAGAACAGCGTGGGGTTCGTGGGCTCGAAGCCCCGTAGCGCGTCGTAGTCCAGCTGCACGCACTGCAGGCCGCGGTCTGCGGCGAGGACGCGGGCCTGGGGCTTGAACTCCTGTGCGGCCAGGACGCCGCGCACGGGACGCAGCAGCGGATCACGATCCAGACGCTGCACGTAACGGGTCAGCTGCTCTACTCCGTCGATCTCCGCCCGCCGCTTGACCTCCACGGCGACCGCCACGCCGTCCGCATCCCGGCAGAGCAGATCCACCGGTCCGATGTCGGTCGGGAACTCACGGCGGATCAGCCGCCAGCCGGCGCCGAGCACGTCCGGCACGCAGTCGGCCAGCAGCTCCTGCAGGTGCGCCTCGACCCCGTCCTTGCGTAGCCCAGGGTCGACACCAAGCTCGTGCTGGACGTCGTGCAGGACCTCGGCGATTGAGATCACCAACTGCTCTCCGGCCGCGTTCGTGACGCGCCAGACGCCGTCCTCGTCGCTGACGAGCGAGCACGGCGGGCTCATCCAGTTCAGGGGCTTGTAGGCACGGTCGTCGGCGTGGATGGAGACGGAGCCGTCAGCTTTGATAAGCAGCAGCCTGACGGCCTCGGGCAGATGAGCGGTCAGCCGTCCGACGTAGTCCACGGTGCACCGGGCGATCACAAGACGCACGCACGTCACCCTAGCCATGTACCACTGCAGCCATGTACCACTGCAGCCATGTACCGACTGCGCGGCTCGCGGGTTTCCCTCTCTCGGCGCCGCCCCATAGGGTCCGAAGCGGACCCCAGCCGCGCGGTCCCCGGCGAGCAGTCCATGGCGGTCGCGACGACCCAGGACGGGAGGCAGCATGCGTTTTGAGGTGTCCGGCACGTCCGTACCGATCGCCGTCTGCCATCTGTCGGCCCGTGACGTGCTCTACGCCCGGCCGGGCCGCCTGCTGTGGCGGTCGGGCACCGTGCGGGCGACCACCAAACTAGGGCGGCCGAGCACTGCCGGTCCGGCAGCGCCGCCGGGTCAGCAGTTCCTGGCCCGGGCGGCCGCCGAGCTGCTGGACTCCGGACGCCGAGCGCTGGCAGGGCGTCCGCTGCAGTACGAGCATTACAGCGTCGTCGGCACCGGCGAGGGCTCCCTCGGTGTCGCGAGCTCCAGGGCAGGCGACCTGGTGACGCTCGAACTGGCCGCGGACAGCTGGCAGGTGGCCTCCGAGGCGGTCCTCATCGCGGAGGCGGGGGTGGCGATCGAACCGCTGCTGCGCGCTCCGCTGCGCGGCGGCGGTGGGGGCGGCCGTCGCGTCGAGTTCGACCGGCTGACCGGCAGTGGTTCCGTGGTGCTCGCAGCGGCGGGCGGAGCCTATGACGTGCTGCTGACGGCCGGAGACGAACTCGTCATCCGGCCGGACGCCCTGCTGGCTTTCCCAAGCAGCGTCAGCTTCGTCGCCGCGCTCGGCGCCATGGTGGTGCTGACCGGATCCGGCCGAGTCATCGTCCAGTCGGCGGCCGAACATGTTCCCGCTGTTGCGTCCATGCCTACTTCCGCGCCGGCCGCCGAGCCGCGGAGAACCGGCGCGGACACCGTATCTTCCGCCGAGTCGGAGGGCTCCGCCACCGGCGGTGCCCCGTCCGAGGTAGGCCCGGACTCCGCCGGCCCGGCCGGCAATGTAGAAGGCGACCGCGTGCGCCACCTCCAGGGGAAAGGAAACGAACTCATGGGTTTGCTGGACAAGGCACGTGAGGCGGCAGCCACGGCCGCCGCCAAGGCACAGCAGGGTGTGGTCCAGGGCCAGGCGAAGCTGGACGAGATGCAGACCCGCAAGCAGGCCGACGCCTTGCTGCGCGACCTGGGTGCGGCCTTCTACTCCGAGCAGCGCAGCGGCGGCAGCCACGAGGCGGTGATGTCGGCGCTGATGGCGGTGGACCAGCACGTCGCTGTCAACGGCGCGATCGAGACCACGCCCAAGGCTGGGGGACCCTCGTCGGCCGACGCCGTCGGGGCTGGTG
>JALYNC010000036.1 GCA_030773415.1 Actinomycetota bacterium | reverse complement strand
CTGGAGAGCGCCCGCTTCGCCGCCGATCACGCCCGGGATCCGGGCGCCGATCCGGCCGCCGCGGTGCAGCTGGCACGCACCGCCGCCTCGCAGCGGCCGACCGTGTACGCCGCAGACATCCTTGCCTGGGCCCTGCGGCAGGCGGGGCAGCCGGCCGCCGCGCGCGTCGAGTCGGACCGCGCGCTACGGCTGGGTACCCGGGACGCCACTTTCCACCTGCACCGCTCCCGCATCGAGGCCGACCTCGGCAACCGCTCCGAGGCGCAGCGCCACCTGCGGACGGCGATCGAGATCAACCCGGCCTTGGGAGTCCGCGACCGCGCCCTGGCCGCCGGCCTGGCGACCGAGCTTCGCACCCCGCTTCCGGCGATGCCGCGATGAACCGGCCCAGCCGGCCGGCCATGCTCGGCGGGGGGATTCTGGCGGTGCTGCTGGTACTGCTGCCCGCGGGCACAGCCGCCGCCCACCCACTCGGCAACTTCACGTACAACCAGTACTCCGGACTGGAGGTGGCGCCGGACGAAGTGCGGGTCGACTACGTGCTCGACATGGCCGAGATTCCGACCTTCCAGTCGCGCAAGGCGGTCGACCGGAACGCCGACGGTCGCGCGTCTGCCGAGGAGCTGGCTGCCGCAGCGCAGCAGCGCTGCGCGGAGGCCGCGGAGTCGCTGGAACTCACGGTGTCCGGGCAGGCCGTCCCGCTGTCGAGCAACGGCGCCGAAGCCGTCCAGCCCGCCGGGCAGGCCGGACTGCCGACGACTCGGATCACCTGCGAGCTGGCCGCTGACGTCGAGGTGAGGGACGGCGCGCGGGTCTCCCTCGACAACGACTACCTGGCAGACCGCGTCGGTTGGCGGGAGATCGCCGCGGCCGGTGACGGCATGTCGCTGTCCGGGGACGATGTCCGCAGCACCAGCGTCAGCAAGCGACTCACCGCCTATCCCGAGGCCCGGCTGCAGTCCCCGCTGGACGAGCGCAGCGTGACGGTCACGGCCAGTCGTGGTGGCGCCGCGCTGAGCCGGGACGACGACCCCGGAGCCGCGGCGGTCGGCGCCCTCGACGCCGCCACCCGGACGCTGAACGACCTGGTGGGCCGCCAGCAGCTCGGGCTGGGAGTCGGCCTGCTGGCCGTCGGGCTTTCCCTGCTGCTCGGCGCGCTGCACGCCTTCGCCCCAGGTCACGGCAAGACGGTCATGGCCGCCTACCTCGTCGGGCGCAACGCATCGCTGCGCGCGGCACTGACTATCGGCGCAACCGTGACGATCACCCACACCGCCGGAGTGCTGGTCCTCGGTGTGGTCCTGTCGGTCTCCACCGCACTGGCACCGGAACAGATCTACCCCTACCTGGGCCTGCTCAGTGGACTGCTCCTGGCGGCGATCGGCCTGCAACTCGTGCGGACGGCGATCCGGCGCCCGGGCGAGGCCTTCGGCCACAGCCACGGGCCCGGCGGACACAGCCATGGGCCCGGTGGACACAGCCATGGGCCCGGTGGACACAGCCACGGGCCCGGTGGGCACAGCCACGGGGAGCCGGCCTCCCCCGTGCCCGCTTCCCGCCCGTCGCCCGCGCTGCAGCCCAGCGTGCTGGCCGTATCGGCCACGCCGTCCCGGTCGGCAGTTCCGGTCGCGGTCGCCTCGCCGCCGGACGGGGTCGCCGAGCCCACACTCCACCACGACCACGACCACGACCACGACCACGAGCACCACGACCACCACGACCACGGGCAGGAGCACCACGACCACGGGCACGGGCACGGGCACGAGCACCACGACCACGGGCACGCGGACCACCATTCCGAGCCCGCAGCCGACCGGGATGCACCGCCCAGCCGTCGCAGCCTGATCGCCATGGGCATGGTCGGCGGCATGGTTCCGACCCCGTCGGCCCTCGTCGTGCTGCTGGGTGCGATCGCGCTGCACCGGGCGTGGTTCGGCGTGCTGCTGGTGCTCTGCTACGGAATCGGCATGGCCGCCACCCTGACCGCGGCCGGTGTGTTGCTCAGCAAGGGTCGTGACCGGCTGTCCAGGCGCAGCCCGGGTGTGTGGGGCACCCGCCTGGGACGCGCGCTGCCGGTCGGGACTGCGGCTCTGATCACCTTGGTGGGCATTTTCCTGGCGATCGGCGGTGGCACGGCTATCCTCGCCGGCTGACCTCCCCCGCACCACCGGGCCCGACGAGGGCTATCGGTCCCTCGCTGCTCTTACGTTCCGCAGCATGGACGTGCGGCTGAGGCAGGAAGCGGTCGTCGTCGCATGCACACAACACTGCTCGGCGGCACCCGTCGGTCGCGAAGCTGAGCTGACGGCTACTGGACCGACGCGGTCGGCAAGCCGCACCTGTGGCTGGAGGACGTGTACCTGAATCTGGGCCTGCTGACGCTGGCGTGAGTCGAGGCCACCGTCACCGAGGGGCGACTGATTACCAAGGCGGAGGCGCTGTCGCGGCTCTGGCCCTCCAGAGGCGACCCCCGCCCCACGGCGAGGCGACCCGGTTCTGTCAGTGCCCCCACCTAGCGTTCCGGGTGTGTACCTCGCACAACAACCACCTGCGACACCCGGGACCGAGACGCCGGCGACACCGTCGCGAGCGACGCCAGCGACACCGTCGCCCTGGCGGCCTTGTCCCCCACCGCCGGTCCCGGCCGCTGCAGCCGCCGTGCAGCCGCTGGCCCACCAGCAGACCTTCGACGAGCTGGGACGGCCGCTGCGCGACGTGACCTTCGTCGTGGTCGACCTGGAGACCACCGGCAGTTCACCGCACGAGGCAGCGATCACCGAGATCGGCGCCGTCAAGGTGCGCGGCGGCGAGGTGCTGGGCACCTTCGCGACACTGGTCAACCCCACGGTCGCCATTCCGCCGTTCATCGCGGTGCTGACCGGGATCACCGACAGCATGGTCGCCCGGGCGCCCGCCCTGTCGAGCGCATTGCCGGCCTTTCTGGAGTTCGCCCGGGGATCGGTGCTCGTCGCACACAATGCGCCGTTCGACCTCGGCTTCCTGCGGGCGGCCTGCGAGCGCACCGGCCAGCCCTGGCCCGGGTTCGAGTCGCTGGACACGGCACGCCTGGCCCGACGGGTGCTGACCCGCGACGAGACGCCCAACTGCAAGCTGTCGACGCTCGCGCGGCTGTTCCGCGCGGAGGTCACGCCGTGTCACCGCGCCCTGGCGGACGCCCAGGCAACGGTGGACGTGCTCCACGGCCTGCTGGCGCGAGTCGGCGGGCTCGGTGTCCAGTCGCTGGAGGAGCTGCACACCTTCTCGGGTCAGATCAGTCCGCAGCAACGCCGCAAACGGCACCTGGCGGAGGCGCTGCCGTCACGCCCCGGCGTCTACATGTTCCGTGACGGGCAGGGCAGGGCTCTCTACATCGGCAAGAGCAAGGACATTCGCTCTCGGGTCCGCTCGTACTTCACAGCCTCCGAGCCGCGCACGCGCATGGCCGAGATGCTCTCGATCGCCGAATCGGTGCAGCCGGTCCCGTGCGCCCACAATCTGGAGGCGGAGGTCCGGGAACTGCGGCTGATCGCCGAGCACAAGCCGCGATACAACCGGCGATCACGATTTCCCGAACGGTCGGTGTACCTCAAGCTGACGGTCGAGCCGTTTCCCCGGCTGTCCCAGGTCCGGGCGGTCCGCGACGACGGAGCCACCTATCTCGGTCCGTTCTCCGCCACGAGCCAGGCAGAGCTCGCCACGGCCGCCCTGCACGAGGCGTTCCAGCTCCGGCAGTGCACGTCTCGCCTGTCGCTGTCCCGGCCCACTGCCGCCTGCGTCCTGGCCGATCTCGGCCGGTGTGGTGCCCCGTGCGACGGCCGGCAGAGTCAGGACGATTACGCCGACATCGTGGCGGCCGTCCGGGAAGCCATCACCAACGACCCCGGCGAACTGGTCGGGAAGTTGCTGCGGCGCATCAACCGGCTCGCCGGTGCCGAGCGTTTCGAGGAGGCGGCCGCCGCCCGTAACCGGCTCGCCGCCTGCCTACATGCTGCTTCCCGGCTGCAGCGGCTCACGGCCCTGTCGCGGTGCAGCGAGCTGATCGCGGCCCAGCACCGCAAGGACGGCGGCTGGGACATCTCCGTGGCGCGGTACGGACGGCTGGCCGCCGCTGACGTGGCCGCCTCGGCGGCAGAGGTGCGCCCGCTGGTGGCCGCGCTGGCCGCCACGGCGGAGACCGTCGTCCCGGGTGTCGGGCCCGCGCCGGCAGCTAGCGCCGAGGAGATGGAGTGCGTGTTGCGGTGGCTGGAGACGCCGGGCACGCGATTGGTGGAGCTGGACGGCGAGTGGTGCTCGCCGGCCTTCGGGGCGACCGGTCACGCCCGCCGGCTGGATCTGCATGCCGCGGCGAAGGCGAACAGCCGCCCGCTGGACGATCGACGCGGGCTGCGGCCACTGCACCAGCCGCCGCGGGTCTGGGAGCACCGGCCGGCGACCGTCACCGAGGCCAGGCTTGGGACGCGGCCGGTCAGCCCGGCCGTAGATCGCGGCTGACCTGCACCCACCGGTCCAGAGCCCGCGCCGCTGCGCCGCTGTCCACGGCCTGGCCGGCGACGTCCATCGACTTGGACAGCTCCTCGGCCAGCGACGCGCCGTGCTCCGGCGGCCACGCGTCCTGCCGGCCCACCCGACCGAGCGCCACGAGGGCCGCGGCCGCGTTGAGCAGCACGGCGTCCCGCACCGCTCCCCGCTCCCCGGCGAGCACCGCCCGCACGACGCCGGCGTTGAACGCCGCGTCGCCGCCGAGCAGCGCCTCGGGGTTCGATCGCGTCAGCCCCAGGTCCGCCGGGTCCAGCAGCTGCTCCACCACGGAGCCGCTGAGCACAGACCAGATGCGGGACGGGCCTGACACGCTCAGCTCGTCCAGTCCGTCCTCACCGCGGAAGACCAAGGCCGAGGTGCCACGCTCGGCGAGCACGCCGGCCATCACGGGCGCCATCCGCGCGTCCGGCACACCCAGCGCCTGGGCGGCCGGCCGGGCCGGGTTGGTGAGCGGGCCGAGGAAGTTGAAGACGGTGGGAACGCCCAGCTCGCGGCGCGGTGGCGCCGCATGACGCAACGCCGGGTGGAACACCGGCGCGAAGCAGAAACCGATGCCTGCCTGTTGGATGCAGGACGCAACCGCCGCCGGCTGCAGGTCCACGACCACGCCGAGCTCCTCCAGCACGTCCGCGGTGCCGCACGCGGAAGAGGCGGCCCGGTTGCCGTGCTTAACGACGGTGGCACCCGTGCCCGCCACGACCACTGCCGCCATCGTTGAGATGTTCACCGTGTTGGCGAGGTCACCGCCGGTGCCGCAGGTGTCGACGACCGGCCCGGGCGCGCTCAGCGGGGCAGCGTGGGCCAGCATCGTCCGGACCAGACCGGCCAGCTCCTCGGAGGTCTCCCCCTTGGCGCGCAGGGCCACGGCGAAACCGGCGATCTGCGCCCCGGTGGCCTCCCCGGCCATGATCGATCCCATGGCCGCGGCCGTCTGCTCGGCCGTGAGCTGCTCACCCCGCAGCAGAGCGGACAGCAGCTGGGGCCAGTTGGCCGAGGTTCCGGCGGTTGTTCCGGCGGTCATTGCGGCCCCCCATGATCGGGAGCGCCTCCGAGCGCTCGTTCGAGATCGGTGAAGAGCTTCTGGCGATCGAGGTGCAGCTCCGGAGCGGTGTCACGCAGCAGGCGCCCCGCGGCCTCCAGAGCCGCGGCGGCCTCGATCACTCGTCTTACCGCTCCGGCTTCCACCGCCGCGTACGACGGTGCGAAGCGGTACCCGCACCGCGGGCATGAGCCGGCATTGCCGTCCTGGAGCAGTTCGACCAGCCGGAACGACTCGGAGCAGTGCCCGCACCAGGCGCCGACGTCCATCCGGTTGTCAGGAGCCGGCAGTAGCCGGCAGGCCCGCCCGGTCCCTCAGCAGCCGGGACAACGCGTCCGCCATCTCCACCGGATCAATGGGGTGCGCCACGACCGCCTCCGCACCGGACCACTTCGCCAGCCACGCGTCGTCACGACGGCCGATGATCAGCAGGACCGCCGGCTGCTTCTTGCGGATCTCTTCTTTGATCTGCCGGCAGATTCCCATGCCGCCCGACGGCCAGGCCTCGCCGTCCAGAATGAAGACCTCGGCCAGCGCCTTGTCCGCGGCACGTATGACGCCGTCGTGGGTGTTCGCGTGCACGAACTCGACGACGCCCAGGTCGGGGGCCGGCCGGCGGCCCACCGCGAGCTCGATCCGTTCGCGGGTGGCCGCGTTGTCGCTGTACACCAGGACCGAATGCGTGCGGACCTCGTCGCTCGGAACCGTTGCCCTGTTGCTCATGACCGTCTTCCTGCTGGCGCGGCTTGGCCACTCGGCCGCGGAACGCTACGTGCTGGCAGCGTGGATGTTACCGGTCCGCACCCGAACTTCCGGCGCCGCTGGAGGGCATGCCGGCGGGCGGCCGCGCCGCGGCGGAAGCGGCGGCTGCGTCCAGCCGGTCGAGCCGCCTGTCCTCCCGCGTCGCCTCGCGCTGATCGGCCAGCATCCACTGCACGACCAGAGCCAGCAGGAACACCACCCCGACGATGTCGCCGGCCGCCCACAGGATGGCGCCGCCGATGTTCTGGTCCTCGAGCGGCGAGGGCCCCCACGGGCGGGCCAGCTCGCGGTAGTAGTCCGCGGCCAGCAGGTTCGTCCCGCCCATGATCGACACGCCGAGGAAGGCGTGGAACGGCAGCGTGGCGAAGACCACCACCAGCCGGATCAGGTACGGCAGCCGGCCCGGAACGGGGTCCAGGCCGATCAGCGGCCAGAAGAACATGCACCCGACCAGCACGAAGTGCACGTGCATCATCTGGTGCAGGTAGTCACTGCGCAGCGTGGCCTCGTAGAACCCGGTGAAGTACAGGGCGAACGGCGTGGACACGAACAGCGCGAACCCGACGATGGGGTTGACCAGCACCGCGGAGACCCTGCTGTGCAGCAACTTCACCAGCGTCTGGCGGTGCGGCGCGGGCAGGGTGCGCAACGCGAGCGTCACGGGAGCCCCCAGCGCGAGGGTGACCGGCGTGACCATCGTGAGCACCATGTGCTGGGCCATGTGGACGCTAAACAGCGTCGTGTCGTAGGTGCCGAGCGCTGACATGGTGGCAAGCACGAAGCTGCCCAATCCTCCTGCCAGGAACGACAGCGACCGCCACGGCGACCAGGCGTCACCTCGCCGGCGCAGCCGCCGTACGGCGAACAGGTACAACCCGCCGACGAGCAGGACACCGGCGAGCAGGAACGGCGCGGCATGCCAGGAGGTGAGTGCGCGCACCGGCGTCAGCGGTGGCGGGCCGTCGTAACCGGCCGCGACAGACCCGGCCGACAGGGCCGCGAACACCATTGCCGGAGCGGACGCCACGAGGCCACAGTAGGTCCGGAATACCCAGGCCGCTGCCGGGGGGTCGTGATGCCGCGGCATCCACCCCCCGCCATAATGACCGCGTGGCCTCACCCATCACCTCCGCCGCTGTTCTGCAACCGCCGTCCGGCGCCGGATCGCCTTCCCGCCCCAATCTCGTCAGTGTCGGAACCGTCGTCTGGCTCTCCTCGGAGCTGATGTTCTTCTCCGCGCTGTTCGCGATGTACTTCACGATCCGGTCGGTCAGCAACACCTGGCCGCCCCCGGGCGTGGAGCTGGAGATCCCGGTCGCGTTGCCATTCACGATCATTCTGGTGCTGTCGAGTGTGACGTGCCAGATGGGCGTGTTCGCCGCTGAGCGCGGGGACGTGCACAAGCTGCGGCTCTGGTACGTGATCAGCCTGATCATGGGCACGATCTTCGTCGCCGGGCAGGCGTACGAGTACTCCCAGCACCACTTCACGCTAGCCACGCACGCCTACGGGTCGGTCTACTACCTGACCACCGGCTTCCACGGCCTGCACGTGATCGGCGGCCTCGTCGCCTTCGTCGTCGTGATCGCCCGGTCGGGCTTCGGCACGTTCACGCACAAGGACGCCACCAGCGCGATTGTGGTGTCCTACTACTGGCACTTCGTGGACATCGTCTGGATCGCCCTGTTCGCCACCATCTACCTGATCCGCTAGGGAACGGCTTTCATGTCCTCACGTCCCTCGACGCGCATCCGCCGTCGCCGCTCCCTGCCGGGCCTGGCAGCCGTCGCGCTCGCGCTCGGTCTGGTCGGCGGCTCCTACGCGGCGTTCGCACCGCCGACCAAGGCGGAGACGGAAGCAGCCACCACCACGCAGATCGAGGAGGGACGGCAGCTGTTCCTGATCGGGTGCTCGTCCTGCCACGGGCTGCAGGCGCAGGGCGGCGCCCAGGCACCCAGCCTGATCGGTGTCGGATCGGCCGCCGTTGACTTCCAGGTCGGCACCGGACGCATGCCGCTGATGCAGCAGGGCCCCCAGGCGCCGCGCAAGCCGGTCCGGTACACCCAGGAAGAGATCGACGCGATGTCGGCGTACGTCGCCTCCCTGGCCCCGGGTCCGAAGGTGCCGACCGCCGAGCAGCTCGATGTCAGCGACGGCGACATCGCCGAGGGTGGCGAGCTGTTCCGCACGAACTGCGCCTCCTGCCACAACTTCAGCGGCCAAGGTGGTGCGCTCACGTACGGCAAGGAAGCCCCGTCGCTCGATCCCGTCACGCCCAAGCACATCTACGAAGCCATGTTGACCGGCCCCGAGCAGATGCCCGTCTTCGGTGACCGGGCGATCACGCCCGACGAGAAGCGGTCCATCATCGCGTTCATCGAGGGCGTCAAGCAGGAGGCGAACCCCGGTGGTCATCACCTCGGGCGGCTCGGGCCCGTGCCTGAGGGGATGGTGGCCTGGTTCATCGGCATCGGCGGCATGGTCGGCATGTGCCTGTGGATCGGATCGCGGGCATGAGCGAGGACGAGCGCCACACTCCGGACGGCATCGGTGAGCCGACCACCCCCGCGGTCAGCAACGCCGACGTCGAAGGGTCCACGGCTGAGCGGTTCCAGGCCCCCGCCGACAACCGCGGCGAAGGTTCGGAGAGCCAGGACGAGCTCGAGGACATCTCCCGCATCGATCCGCTGATCGGCTCGACCGGCGGCGGGGTGGACGGAGGGCCGGCGGTCCTGCGCCCCGGCCAGCCGGTGCGCCACGTCGGCCGACGGCCCACTCACCCCTCGACCCGCGACGAGCGCAAGGTCGTGGTCGGCGACGACGGTTCGGTGGCTGCCGGCGGGCGTGATGACACGACGGACTTCGACGTGCTCCCGCCGAGGCCGGAGGATCTCGACGAGTCCAAGGCCAAGCGCGCCGAGCGGCTCATCGCGCTGTGGTTCCTGGTGTCCGCGGTGTCGAGCGTCGCCTTCATGCTGATCTACGTCTTCGGTGACCTGCACGCACCGGACTACGGTGCGCTGCAGAACGTCGGCCTGGGCTCCTCGCTGGCGCTGGCACTGTTCGGCATAGGCGCCGCCATCGTGCTTTGGGCCAAGAGGCTCATGCCGAAGGAGACCGCGGTACAGGACCGCCACGACTTCTTCTCCGATCCGGCCGAGCAGGCGGAGGCGGAGAAGGCGTTCTTCGCGGGTGTCGACAAGTCGGGTATCGGCCGGCGTCCGCTGCTGCGCAACACCATGGGCTTCGCGCTCACGGCGTTCGGCATCGCGCCGCTGTTCCTGCTGCGGGACATGGGCCCGGCGCCGAGGACCAAGCTGTTCAGGACGCCGTGGAAGAAGGGCACGCGGCTGATCAACGTGAACACGCTGCAGCCCGTGCGCGTTGGCGACCTGCGGGAGGGCGGTCTGATGACCGTCATGCCGGAGGGCTTCGACGAGCTGGACCACACCGACATCGCGACCGCCTCCACGATCCTGATCCGGCTTCGCCCGGAGGAGGACCGTCCGGTCAAGGGCCGGGGAAACTGGAGCGTCCACGGGCTGGTGGCGTACTCCGCGATCTGCACGCACGCCGGCTGTCCGGTGAAGCTGTACGAGCAGCACACGCACCACCTGCTGTGCCCGTGCCACCAGTCCACCTTCGACGTCTCGAACGGTTGCAAAGTCATCTTCGGGCCGGCGGCACGGCCACTTCCCCAACTGCCCATTACCGTCGACGATGACGGATACTTAGTGGCACGGGACTCCTACCAGGAGCCCGTCGGCCCGAGCTTCTGGGAGCGCGGATGAGCTACAGCCGCACCGCATCGCGGGGCGCACTGCGTTACCTGGACGACCGGCTGGGGTCCGCCAGCTTCCTGCGGCGGAGCATGAACAAGGTCTTCCCGGACCACTGGTCGTTCATGTTGGGCGAGATCGCGCTCTACTCCTTCATCATCCTGCTGGTCACCGGCACGTACATCTCGTTCTTCTTCGAGGCGTCGATCCGCCCGGTGGTGTATGACGGCAGCTACATCCCGCTGCGCGGCGTGGAGATGACGGCAGCGTACGAGTCCACGCTGAACCTGTCGTTCGACGTGCGCGGTGGCCTGTTGATCCGCCAGATCCACCACTGGGCGGCGCTGCTGTTCGTGGCCTCCATCGTGGTGCACCTCATGCGGGTGTACTTCACCGGCGCGTTCCGCAAGCCGCGTGAGGTCAACTGGGTCATCGGCGTGGGACTGCTGGTTCTCGGCACGCTCGAGGGCTTCTTTGGTTACTCCCTGCCGGACGACCTGCTGTCGGGCACCGGCCTGCGCATCGGATACGCCATCGTCGAGGCGATTCCCGTGGTCGGGACCTGGGCCGCCTTTCTGATCTTCGGCAGCGACTTCCCGGGCGAGACGTTCATCATCCGGCTGTACGTGCTGCACATCCTGCTGTTCCCCGGTCTGATCCTTGGCCTGATCTCGGCCCACATGGGCATCCTGTGGCACCAGAAGCACACGGACTTCCCCGGGCCGGGCAAGACTGAGGACACCGTCGTCGGCTCGCGGTTCTTCCCCACCTACATGGCCAAGGCCGGTGGGTTCTTCTTCTTGGTCGCCGCGGTCATGGCGGCTCTGGGCGGTCTCGCGCAGATCAACCCCATCTGGCTGTACGGCCCGTACGACCCGTCCAACGTGACCGCCGGCTCGCAGCCCGACTGGTACATCGGCTGGATGGACGGCGCGCTCCGTCTGATGCCAGGCTGGGAGACCGAGCTGCTCGGTGTCACGATCAGCTGGAACATCATCGTCCCGGCGCTGGTGATTCCGGGCCTGTGCTTCACGCTGCTCGCGATCTACCCGTTCATCGAGCCCCTGTGGACCAAGGACCGCGACTACCACAACCTGCTGGAGCGCCCGCGCGACAACCCGACGCGCACGGCGATCGGCGCCATGTCCATCACGTTCTACGTGGTGCTGTGGCTGGCTGGCGGTAACGACATTTTCGCCGTCACGTTCGACTGGTCCATCCAGGCACTGATCTGGACCTTCCGCATCCTGCTGTTCGTGGCGCCGCCGGTGGCCTTCTACGTCACGAAGCGCATCTGCCTCGGACTGCAGCAGCACGACGAGGAAGTCGCTCATCACGGCATGGAGACCGGCATCATCCACCGGCTGCCCAGCGGGGAGTTCATCGAGCTGCACGTGCCTGCTCCGAAGAAGCAGGTCCCGGCGCTCGTTCCCGTCGAGCCGGAGCTGCACGAGCAGCGCGCGCTGCCGTACGGCGAGCCGGGCCCGGCCACCAAGGAGGTCATGGCGCGGGTCGCGAACGGGAACGGCTCCGGCAACGGGCACGCGGCTCCGGCACGGGTGCCGTCCGCGGTCGGCGCAGGCCAGCAGCACGCGAGCGACGCCACCTCGACGCAGTCCGGGTCCACGCGGATGGGCGGCTCCGGCGACGCCGGCGTCAGCCACTCGACCGGCAGCCACTCCGCCGGGAGTCACTCCACGAATGGTGGTGGATCCACCAATGGAGGCACGAAGAAGCCCAGCGTGGGCCGTGCGGTGAAGAACTTCTTCGTGGCACCGAAGTCCAACGGCGACGACAAGCACTGACCGTCCCGCTGGCGCGCATCTGAGCTCGTATGCGAGGCCCCCGCCCGGAAACGGGACGGGGGCCTTGCTATGTCGGTCGACCACTCCCCGCCGGAGGGCGCTCCTCGTGCAGCAGATCCTGGTGGACGCCGACAACTTCCCGCGCCGCGAGCTGGCTGCGGTTCTGCAATGGCTCGCCGCGGCCGGAGTGCCCGACGAGGACATGGTCGTCTCCGGCCGCCGCCAGGCGCTCAAATGCGTGGATTGGCCCGCGGGGGCGGCGTTGACCGAGGCGAGCGGTTGGCAGCACGCTGACCTGGTGCTTGCATCGGCCTACCGTCCGGACCGAGGCCTGCTGGTGATCGTGTCAGGGGACGGTGACTTCGCCCACCTGGCGGGCCGCCACGCTGGACCGGTCCTTGTCGTGAGCGCCTCCCCCGCGGCGGCTCTTCGCGCGGTCGCAACCGTGCTGCACCCGGCCACCGACTCAGCCGACGATCTCAGCCGCTGGCTCAATCAAGGCTCCGCCGCCGGCTGAAGCCTCCGGCACCGGCTGGCGGAGCACCGTGCAGAGCTTCTCTCCGGTGCGGTTCGTCGAGCATCGCTCAGGTAGATCTCGTGGTGGAGGCCGTCCGGAACCAGACCGCGCTGCGGGAGGTACTCCTCGTGGACCGGGCCAGCAGCGGCCTCTCGTCGTCGTAGCTGCCCACGTGCAGGTTTGAACGCAGCGGCCCTCCTCGAGCTCGCGCTGCGGCACCAGCGCAGCGGCGAACGCTCCCTTGGCGGCGGCATCCGAGATGGCCTGTGTCAGCAGCTCGCGCGGGAGCCAGTCCGGCTGGCGGATCATCATGCGCCACGACCATGCAGCCTTGTCGCGGGCGACGAACGCCGCCCAGTCCTCCGCCCACCACAGGCCTTCCAGCGGAAGCACCACGTGGTCGCGTCCTAGCTGGCGTTGCTGCGGAACTTCGCGGCGTACGACGCCGTGAACAGCGACTCGACAGCGTGCCGGTAGCTCTCCGACACGTTCGGGTCGCCGCTGCCGTCGACGGTCAGGAACGTCATCTTCGGCACGACGACATCCGCGACCGCCCCGGCCTTCGGCGCGTACAGCTCCTTCAGCTCGCGCTTGAGATCGACGGTCCCTGGTGCATGGCGGCGATAGCGCGAGAGGCTCGCAACTGGTTGCCGCGCGCCACGATGCCAGGAACTCACTCCCCCGGGATGGGCACAGGCTCGACCACGAAAGACTCCACCCGGACGGGATCATCTCGCGTTGCCACGCGTCCACGGCTACGGCGTGCTGACGGCGACCCTGCGCGACTGCCGCCGCAAGAGTCCGTACGTGGCGAGCCGCGCGACGCCGCCCCATGCGGCGCCCGCAGCAGCGAGCGGGTGCGCCTGCAGCAGCCAATACGTGGTCCAGCCGATCTGCGCGACGATCACGACGAGATACTCGCCTGGTGAGACTCCCGACACGTCGTCGGAAGTGTCGCGCATGCGCCACAGGTGCAGCAGCTGGGGCATCGAGATGACGACCCCGAATGCCGCACCTACCGCCTCCAGGAGCAGCGCATGTCCGAGCGCACCAGCGGCCACGAACGCGCTGCAGGCGGCCGCGGCATATAGCGCGAGTCTCGTGTTCGTCTTCAGACCAACTCGCCGGACAAACCGAACAACAATTCCACCGGTCAGCACGGTCCCCACGAGATTGAGGGCCACGAACCGCCAGTCGGCGATCGACACACCGAACGACATCCAGAGCACGTTGGCGGTGAAGGCCAGCCACACGCCCGCCGGGGACAGGCCGGCGACGTGGCCCCGGACGGCGGTCCGGAGAAACTGTGGGAGGGCCTTGAGCAGGTTGCCCGCTGTTCCGACGGCGAAGGCCACGACGGACAGCACAGCTACGTCCATCTGCGCATCATTCCGCCACTCGGCCAGGTGCAGGACGGGCCGCTCAACAAGTCATCCGCAGCCAGACCACTGGAGTGGCCGGACCCCGTGCATTGGCCCACAACGCACGACTCCTGAGCAGCCGCACCATGCATCAGACGCCCTCACGGCGGTTGGGTGAAAGCGCGTACCCTGCGCAGCGACGGTGAGCCCGGGCCGCGCGCTCCTCCTCCGACCGCAAGATGCAGAATTCGTTGGCCTCCGGATCCGCGAGTACGACCCACCCACCCGGTGCCGGGGCCGTGCTGTGCAGCAGGTGCCCAGATTCGGGGTCACGAATGAGGCACTCTTTGTCGCCCGGCAGGTTCGGGTCCTCGACCAGGTCGACGTACCCGAGAACCCGCTTCCACCACTAGGCAGCCCGTACGAGTTCCGGCAGTCGATCGTCGTGTGTGAAACGTAAGCGGTCACCCGGGCAGACTTCTTCTATTACTCGCCACTGTGCCGCGCACCATCGGCCCAGGTTGGGCTAGTTGGAGCCGGCCTCGCGACGGTGCGGCTGGTGGCCCACGTAGTACTCGAACAGCAGACCGGTCACGGTCATCAGGACCATGATGGCGGCACCGAGCACCAACCACATGCCGAAGATCAGACCGAGAACGAGCAGTGACACCGACGCCGCGACCGCGATGGGCCACCAGCTGAAGGGGCTGAAAAAGCCCATCTCGCCCGCACCGTCGGCGATCTCTGCGTCCGCTACGTCCTCCGGCTGCGGCGGCAGGCGGCGGTCGGTGAAGTCGAGGTAGTAGCCGATCAGGAACATCAGTCCGCCGGCGAAGGCGAGCGGGGTGGCGCCCGACGGGTCCTCCGACAGGAACCAGTAGATCACCGCCATCAGGAAGATGAACGCGGCGATCAGATTGAACATCCGGGCGTTGGCCTTCATGACTGCTGCAGCTCCGGGCTCGCGTGGAAGTCGACGCGTCCTGCGACGTGCGGGTGGTGGAGGTCGAACGCCGGCCGCTCCGAGCGGATGCGCGGCAGCGACGTGAAGTTGTGGCGCGGCGGCGGGCAGCTGGTGGCCCACTCCAGGGAGTTCGCGTAGCCCCACGGGTCGTCCCCGACGGCCAGCGGCCCGCTGCGGGCGCTCTTCCAGATGTTGTAGAAGAACGGCAGCGTCGAGGCGCCCAGAACGAAGGACCCGATCGTCGACACCGTGTTCAGCGTCGTGAACTGGTCGCTGGCGAGGTAGTCCGCGTACCGGCGCGGCATGCCCTCGACACCGAGCCAGTGCTGCACCGCGAACGTCAAGTGGAAGCCGATGAACAGCGACCAGAAGTGCACCTTGCCGAGCGTGTCGTCCAGCATCCGGCCGGTCATCTTCGGCCACCAGAAGTAGAACCCGGAGAACATCGAGAACACCACGGTGCCGAAGACGACGTAGTGGAAGTGCGCCACGACGAAGTAGGAGTCGGTCACGTGGAAGTCGATCGGCGGGGAACCGAGCAGCACGCCGGTCAGGCCGCCGAGCAGGAACGTGATCAGGAACCCGATCGCGAACAGCATGGGCGTCTCGAAGGTGACCGAGCCCCGCCACATGGTGCCGATCCAGTTGAAGAACTTCACTCCGGTCGGCACGGCGATCAGGAACGTCAGGAAGGAGAAGAACGGCAGCAGCACCGCACCGGTCGGGTACATGTGGTGCGCCCACACGGTCACCGACAGACCCGCGATGGCGATCGTCGCAAAGACCAGTCCCTTGTAGCCGAAGATCGGCTTACGGCTGAAGACCGGGATGACCTCGCTGATGATGCCGAAGAACGGCAGGGCGATGATGTACACCTCGGGGTGGCCGAAGAACCAGAACAGGTGCTGCCACAGCATCGCGCCCGCGCCGCTCGAATCGAACACGTGGGCACCGAAGTTGCGGTCGGCGAACAGCGCGAGCAGCGCGGCGGCGAGCACCGGGAAGGCCACCAGCACGAGCACCGACGTCAGCAGAATGTTCCAGCAGAAGATCGACATCCGGAACATGGTCATGCCGGGCGCGCGCATGCAGAAAATCGTGGTGATGAAGTTCACCGCACCGAGGATGGTGCCCATACCGCTCATCGCCAGGCCCAGCACCCACATGTCGGCTCCGGGGCCGGGGCTCCTGATCGCGTCGTTGAGCGGCGCGTAGGCGAACCAGCCGAAGTTCGCGGCTCCCTGCGGCGTGAAGAATCCGCCCAGCACGATCAGGCTGCCGAACAGGAACAGCCAGAACGACAGCGCATTCAGCCGCGGGAACGCCACGTCGGGAGCACCGATCTGCAGCGGCATCACGAAGTTCGCGAACCCGGCGAACAGCGGCGTCGCGAACATCAGCAGCATCAGCGTGCCATGCATGGTGAACAGCTGGTTGTACTGCTCCTCCGAGAGCATCTGCATACCGGGACGAGCCAGCTCGGCTCGCATGAGCAGGGCCATCAGGCCGCCGATGATGAAGAACCCGAACGAGGCGATCAGGTACATGTACCCGACGACCTTGTGGTCGGTCGCCGTGATCCACCGGACGATCCGTGACCCGGGCTTGACGTGGATACGCCGCGACGCCGCCGTAGGTGCGGTGATCCGGGGCTCAACAACGGTCACTTGGTGCTCCCAGAAGGTGAACTGGCTGCGGTACCCGCGCCGACGGCTGCCACCGGAGGCGTCGTCGATGCGGCACGAGCCACCGCTGCGGCGCCCGTGCCCGATTCAAACATCTTGTTGGCGGCGCCGACCGTGGCGAAGTTCGGGTCGTCGCCGGCCGCGGCCGCGGCGGACGCCGAGGCGATGAACCGGTCGTACTCCTGCGGGCTGACGACCTGCACGGTGAAGTACATCCGCTGGTGGTACAGGCCGCAGTATTCCGCGCACCGGCCGGTGTAGACGCCCTCGGTGCCCTCCTTGAGGGTCACCTCGAACTTGTTCTTACGGCCGGGAATGACGTCGCGCTTGAAGATGAACTCCGGCACCCACCAGGAGTGGATGACATCCGGGGACGTCTCCACGAACTGGATGGTGCGGTTGGTGGGGAGCACCAGTTGCGGGAGTTCACCGGGGCGCCCGAGGACCGCCAGGTTGTGGTCGGCGTAGTCGAACCGCCAGTTCCACTGGAACCCGACCACCCCGACGGTGACGTCCGGGTCCTCCGACAGCCGGTTGACCTGCGCCTCGTCGACGGCCGTGAAGTAGAACAGCACCGAGACGATCACGAACGGCACCGCGGTGTAGAGCAGCTCGATCGGGAGGTTGTAGTGCACCTGTGAGGGCAGCGCGTCGCTCTTCTTCCGGAAGGCGAACGCCGCCCCGAGGATCAGCGCCAGCGTGAACAGCCCGACGGCGATGGCCGCGATCGTGGCGCCCTGCCACAGGCCGAGGATCCGGTCACCCTGCTCGGTGATTGGGACCGGAAAGCCGAACCGGGTCCACTCGTCGAGTGTGCAACCGGTGGCGCCGAGCCCGAGCGAAGCCAGAGCTGCGGCGCGGAGTACCAACCGGCGGGGGCCGGGGGCACGTCTGGTCACGGAGGCCTTCCTCGAGACGCTCATCGGAGCGGGCGCATGAGCGCCCGGCGTCCGGTGTGGATTGGTTCCGAATGCAGGCTGCCAGCGTAGCTCAGGGCCGGTATCACCACTGCCCAGGCATCGGGACTAGCGTTGTCGAGCGTGTCGCATACTTCGCCCGCTGGGGCCGCCCCGCCGCTCGCCGGGGCCACCGCCCCGGCAGAGGCGGGGGGGGAAGCTGCCGGCGCGCAGCCCCGCACGGTGTACCTGGATGCCGCGGCCGCCCAGCCGCTGCAC